>NZ_JASNGE010000029.1:0-52516 GCF_030164735.1 Bacillus sp. RB3 | reverse complement strand
GAAACTGTCACGTACGGTTCTGAGGGGAGTTGGGGGCAGCGATGCCCCCCGCTTACCCGACTAAATAAGCTGTCCATATGGGCAGCTTATTTTATTTTTTACTTAGCGTGTTTTTTTTCCGAAATGCTGACGGTACCCCTCATAAAGAAACTGTTGAAATAGCCTGTTTGTAAATGAATTGTTGCTTTCCGTGACTAGAAACTAGCACTGAAAATTTATCAACAGCGATAATGATTCCAGGTACTCTTACTCCGTTTAGTAAAAATATCGTTACTAATCTTTTTCCCTCTATTAACTTCTTATAAAAATTTTCTTGTGTATGCATTAATAGTTTCTTCCTCTCTTTAAATGTTCTAATCTTTTTAGATCATTCTTATGGATGCAAAAAGAACGGTATAATTATAACATTTTTGATATATTAAAATTTTAGGATTTTAATATATTGTTATTCTTACGCAGAGATCCCATATAAAAATAAAAGCCCTCACAATGAAGTGAAGACCTTTGTTTATTTATCATCCACCAGTATGGCCGTGAGCATATTGTACGATTTTATCCTCGCTAAGAGCTTTTTGTGTATCAGTTACATTGCTAGCGTTAAACATAAACGTGAATACGGCTGTTAATCCAATTAAGCTAGACATTACTTTTTTCATTTTAAAGCCTCCATTTCAAAGTTTTGTTCTTCTGCTTGATGGCTAAGATAAAAATAATCGCTTGCTTTTGAACGGTTATTTTCTTGGTGGAATAAAACTGCTAATTTTTTAGCGTATTCCTGTACGTACTCATGTAGGTTTTCTCTCTCAAAATAAGAGATTCCTGTTTTAATTGTCTTCTCTAATTCGTCAGCAGAGACCTTTTGATTTAATTTTTCTAAAATTAAAAAGTGATGTTCGTATTCTTCATTCTTTAGCTCTTTACAAATCTCTAAGCCTTTCACTATAAGATTAGAAGTTTCTTTGGACTCACCGATTTTCATATGTTCCCTAGCTTTAATAAAAATTGCTTTATAATCTTTAGGGAGTTCTTGTGTTACTTCAGAGAGGTATCGTATTGCTAGTTCAGATAAATTTTGACCTGAATACATTAAACCTAAGTTATGGCGTACAAACGTGATATTCTTTTCTTCACCAGATTTTTTGAATGTATTAATAGCTGTAATGAAATGTTCTTCAGCTTCCTCAAATTGTTTTAAATGAGTACAAGCTAATCCAATTAAATTATCACATAACCCAATATTAGTTTCATATCCTGCATGCTTTTTAAAGATATCCTTTGCTTTGGTAGCTTCTTTAATTGCAGCAAGCGGTTTATAAATATGATAATGGAAAGTTGATAATTTAAAATAGAATTCAGCATGCTCAATTTCATCGGAAATGTGTTTTAAGAGTAATTCAGCTTGATTATAATGTTCTTTTGCACATGTGAAATCACCTGTAATATTTGAATGAATAGCTTTAAAGAAGTGGTAGTAGTATTGTAGAAACTGATCTGCAGGTACACCTAATGAATCTACTTTATCAAAACTATCTTTTCCAATACTTAAACTATCAAGCATATATTGATGACGAAAGTCTAAAAGAGCATAGTATAAAAGTAGGTTTTGATCTTCTTCGATGTTATGTATTTTTTGATCAATCTCAAGTTTTAAATTATGTGCCTTTCCTACATGTCTGGCACGTATCTCTATATACCAGTCATTTAACATTTTGGTAACTTGCTCGTTCCCCTTTACTGAAACAATCATTATATATTCCTCCATCCTATAGAAGTATGCTAATGTTATATATTACCATTGTAACAACCCCCTTTGTATTTAACTATTTTATTTTTATTTTTCAATAAAATTCAGAAAAAACAGTTAATTAAAGCGTCCTACTGTCCAGAGATAATAAAGTTGATTAATTTACAATAAATTCGTTTAAAACATAATAAAGTTATTTAAAAAATGCTGGTCATGTTTTTCAACAATTGAGCCATTTAATTGAATAAGACTACACAAAAAGTCGCTTTTCCTTACGTAAGGAAAGTGACTTTTTAGCTTGATTTCCCCTTGTTATCAAGCTATTTATTTTAAGTTCCTTTGACTAATTTTGAAAATGTTGTTGACTATTCAGTTGAACTGTATTACGTTATTATTAAGTTGAACTATATAGTCGAACTGAATAAAGGGTGAGGATATGAAACATAAATTATTACCGTTGTCTGAAACAATGCATTATATTTTATTAGCTATGCGTGAGCCACTCCATGGCTATGCCGTAATGCAGAAGATAGAAAAGATAAGTAAAGGTACTGTCATTTTAGCAGCTGGTACATTATACGGTGCGATTGAAAACTTGAATAAGCATGGTTGGATTGAACCTGTTGGAGAGTTGGGTCGAAGAAAAGTTTATATGATAACTGCAGAAGGAAGCGCCATTTTGAAAATGGAACAAAACAGGTTATTACATATTTTATCTCTGTACGAAAGAAGTGAATCTAATGAAGAAATTTAAGATATTTTTTGATATTGGAAAAGAGGAGCAATGGCTGAACGAGCAATTACAAAAGGGCTATCGTTGTACAAATATTAGTGGACTAGGAATATACACTTTCGAAAAAACCGACAAGAGATATGTGATGCGACTGGATTATCAAGATTACTTGTCAAAGAAAAAGTTTAAAGATTACAGAGGGATATATGAAGATTTCGGTTGGAACTATATAAAGGGGCCCTGGCTTAGTGGAACTCGATATTGGCAAAAAGATGATGATGATCAAAATGAAATCTTCTCGGATCGCCAATCAAAGAGCAATTATTATAAAAGATTGATGGGTTATTCATCTGGTATTGGTATACTGTTATTGCCTTATTTTCATATGCTTTACAAGAATTCAGGTTTATATTTAACTGAAGGTCTTTGGAGTATGAAAGGTGCATTGTTTTGGAAAGCATTATTATTTGAAACTCCATTTATCCTTTTGAGGTTGCTTCCAGCCCTTATGCTTGTTTTCATTGGTATCAGCTTCTATAAAACTTATCAAAAGTATTCAATGTTAAAAGAAAAATAAACGTTTTTTAAATTTTCCAGGATCGCGCGCTATTATTGAATAAACCTTAGATTTCCAAACGACTTTATTGTTATATTTTTGAGTACAGTGAAGTATCTGATATCGAAAATTAAATAACTATATTTTAACCCCGTCCTAAATTTAGTACGGGGTTATGCTTGTTTTAGGTATTAAAGTTAAATAACTTTATTGTCTTTATACACCTACTTATATTTGAATCATAACTCTTGTTTTAGTAATTCACGCAAACGTGATATAGTTGAAGTGAGTCGGATTGTATCACGTTTGCGTGAAAGGGGAATGGATTAATATGAAAGCGGAACGGATTTTTGAAGGTACTAGTGCAGATGGTATATGGAATAAGGCTATATTCAAAGTTAAAGAAGGTAGCTACTATTATATATCTGAGAATAGTACGATTGAGGTAACTGACAATGAGTATCTAAACGTAGAAGTGTTAGAAGAAGTCCATCAGGGAGAGGATCATAATTTGTTTGCGGTAAAAGGAGACGAAAGAGACATGCTGCAGCAGTTAGAGATGGATGGATTTAATTTTGAAGATGTTGATTGGGGAGACCTCAATCTATTGAATAACGAAATTATGAGTAGTACGGATGCAATAGAAGAGTGGGGAATTGAATCATCAACATTACGTAAAAGGATAAATGATTTCCCAAAAGGCTCAATCCGTAAAATTGGCACGACATATGCTGTGACTCGATTTGGAATGCGCTGTGTTTTCGGTTCAAATAAGAAATAAGTAAAAATAAAGTAGGGGAGGTAGCGTCCAATGAAGAATCACACAAGGAATCCTAAGGGACAATTACTACAAACTAATAAGAAATGGTCTCACCTAAAGCAAAAACAGCGTGAAAACATATCAACTTGGCTAAGAGAAGCTTATATAGAGAGAAGATTAAGGTTCATAACCGTAGATTAAAACCGAGAGAACATGAGAATGTTTTAGAAAGTGTTATGAGTAAAATCTATGATTGTGAAATTTGGATTCCGGATTACGAAGTCGAAAAGTATTACAAAGGAAAAATAAATAAATGGTATAACAAACACATTTCATTGGAAGAAAAAAATGATAGGGATTCTTATAATTAGTTGTAGAGGTGTATGCAGCTGTGATGAGCTTTATTAAAGAAGGAAGTACTTTGTTATAAAGTAGCACCAACAAAACGCGAATTTCTTACGTTATCAAGACCTAAATTTAAAGAAATCTAAAAACGCATATCGGACAAAGTGCACTATATAATGCGGTTAAAGGAGCAAATAAAAAAACAAGATAAATATTAGAGGAGAAAAAAATGAGAATACTAAATTGTTCAAGTGTTGAAACCACAACAAAGTCACTTTCTACATTGCTTAAAACTAAGGAAGAGATTTTAAATTCATTTATAGATAGCAACAAATATCGAATAACTAATAATGATGGCCTATGGAATTACAATGATCTTACTATTGAAGATATACTAACTTATTTTGATTTAAATGAAAATGAAATTATTCCTGATAAATTAGTGATGTTTCATTTAACCTCTGCTCTGGATGATAATAGTTTTCGAGAAAAAGGGATATTAAATTTAGAATCAGTTATTAAAGATGACATTTTTTCTGGTTTTTTAGAAGAATGCGGAATAAAAGTATGCTATCAGGATGATTCTCCTCCTTTACTTGAATTTAAAGGAAAAGAATATAAGGAAGAACTACTGTTCCACCGCTTTAAAAATGATAAATGCATAAATGGTTTTTTGATAAATGAAGATGCTGAGAATAATAATAATGTAAGTCATATTCGAGAATGTCCTGAGTTTATATGGGATATAGGTAAGCTAATTAAAATGCCAGAGATAGTTTATAAATGGAAAGAAAAGGCTAAACCATTAAAACTATCACTACTTGTAAACTATGGAGATATTAACTCTTTTGAACCAACAAGCCATGTTCTAAAGGCAATTGAGTACATTCTATTCAAGCGAACGGGTTACTGGGGACCAGATGAAAACTATATGGTTTTTCTGAAAGAAGACATCTGTATTTCCCCTGAAAAAATCCTCAAAATAGAGAAAGTTAACTATATTTGATAATTAAATTGGATCTAATTTGTATCTTATTATTTTTTACAAGAACCGAAAATGGTCGTTTCAGGAACTTTATTTATATCTTAGGAAGAATATCTTATCTAGTGAGGTTGAATAATTTTCAGACAATTTGTTTGGATGAGATAAAAAGTGAAGAGATTTTATTAGGTACTTTGATGAAGAGGAGGAAGCTATAACAATGTAGCTTCCTCTAAATAATTGCACAAAATGTTGATTTTGTGCAATTATTAGTATTTTCATTCAAATTGTCTTCTTTTCAAGCGATCAACAGCCTCACGTTTCTTCTCATTATTAATATTTGTATAGATACTAGTAACTTCCACAGATGTATGACCAAGTTGATCTCGGAGTAATACAAGATCTTTGTTTTCCTTATAATGATTGTAGCATATGTGTGTCGTAGTTTATGAGGGCTACGCTTCTCATCAAATGCACTTGAATATTTGTCACATAACTTCTGTATAGCTCTAACAGTTAACTGCGTATATTTCCCTTTATAATTTGTTGCGAAAAGTAAGTCTTCATCTTGAGGGCAGTTATATTTACTAGGACGGACCTTTATATATTCTTGAACATCGTCTAAGCAAGAGCGAGTGGCTAATATAGAAGATCTTTTATTACCTTTACGAGTCACTTTTATGGTACCCTGACGGAAGTTTATACTAGAGATAGTAAGACTAGCTACCTCAGAAACTCGAAGCCCAGTGCCTAAAATGAGGCTTATAATGGCTATATCTCTTCCTTTATCACACTGAAAAAAACTATACTTTCGTTGTGATATGCCTTTCAACATTTCTCCGTAATCATTCGCTAAAAATTTTAAAAAATACCATCTTACTTGGTACTCGTTTAACAGTCTAAATAGATATAATAAAAAAGAGAATAAGTGCAGTAAAAATATGACTAAATATAAATAAAAAACTTTCGTTTGCAATAGAATCGGATGATCTAGAATTGTGACGAATTAATCTTTTTATTATTAAACCATTTACCATAGAAACTAAAATATGTAGAAGTAATAGTGTAACAAATTGCAGCCTATTATAATCAATTGATGTTGCAGTAATAATAGCAGGTTTTATAGCGATGAAATAAATTGTTAAATATATAAAAAACTTAAAGTACAATATAATAAAAAATTTAACAAGTTTCTGTACAGATAACGTCTCCTCTTTACTGAAATACTCATGATAACTTCCTGCCTCTCATAGAAGTATCCTAATCCTATTTATTACCATCATAGCAAACTAGCAACATTATTTGATTAATTTTAACTTATTTTTAAAAAAATCAATCAATTGTGAATTTCTTTATGAGGCCACACATCCATTAAGAAAAGTCTATATAATTCTATTAACTATATTTAATTTGAATTACAGAATATTAAAATATTATTTTATCAAATTTAAATAACTAACATTATTTGTAAAATGTGTTAAGTTTGTTTTGTGAACAGAAAAAATTATTAAGGGGGATTTTTATTATGTAGAAAATGTTAGTTATTCCAGCAATCAATTTAGCTTTAACAGGTATGGGAGGAAGCATATCATTTGCATGTAGCAGGAATGTAAGCGTTAACAATCAGAAGTAGTATTTTTAATAAAAATAGGTAGAGAAAGGAATTTTAGTATGAAAGTATTTAAAAAGTTGGTCCCAACAGTATTATCCCTATTCATAATTTCTAGTTCTTATAGTGTTGCTCAGGCAGAAACTGATTCTTTCGAGGATAATAAAGGTAAAAATACCAATTTTAGTGTTTTAACTGAAGTTCAAAACAACCGATCTAGTAAATCTCTTCTGAGATCATCTTATGATTTAGACAATGTTATTTCCTACCCAAAAGATTACACTAATGTATCAAGATCTTTAGAGTTTGAGGATAATACGAAATGGCCCCTATTTGTTAGTAATAGTCCTGAAATGTTTAATCGTCAGGGTATTTTAGCTTATAGTACGGAAGTAAATCGGACTGGTAAGTTTCGTGTTTATTGGGCACACCAAAACTATAATGATTCAGAAAATTACGTCGGTTTCTATATCAAGAATACGTCTGGGAAAAAGATAAATGTCAACTTCAAAAAACGTGCTCACGTAGAAAGTCGTGATGGTGCCAAATTAGGACAAGAAGTCCTCCAAAAATATTTAGAGTCTAGCCACAAGACTTATAAGTATGCGACATTATCAAAAAATCAATCAACGTATGTTGGGTTTCCGGTAGCAAAAAGATATTATGGCTCGGGTATGTATGATATTACGATTACTGACGAAAATGATGATTATGTAACAGGTGGAATTGAACTAAAGACTTATGCGACCTATGATGGCAAAGGAGATCCAAGTCGTGTGATTAAAGAGAATACAGTGCTGAAAGACGATGGACATCAAATAAGAGGGCTATTTCCTACTGCTATAAAGTCATTCAAATGGAGAGCATATGCAGGTGAGCAAATTAGCTTTAGCCCTAGTTATACACACGTTAAAAACAATAACTTAAATTCACCTTGGAAGATTCCTGACAATGATATCTCTAAAGGTATAGATGAAGCATCTAATAATAAAACGGTATATAACTACGGAAATTATGGTATGACTTATGAAATTGGAATAAAACCAAGAGAAGATGTCCAAATTGTATTTGCTCCTAATCTTTCTGAGGATCAACGTACAACGCGAAAAGAACATTATTTGGCTTTAGACGCTGACGATAGAGGTGTTTTAATAAATACAGTTAGAGAAGATGATGGCTGGGTTGTATTAAATGCTAAAAGTGATAAAAGTTATTATCTAACTACTTCTCTACCGGGATACCATTGGGCACCTTTACGTATAGCAGCTATTCCTAAATAAAATAAAAAAGGAATTTAGGCGATATTTAGTAATTTTGGTTCTGCTGCAAAGTTTTCTACATGAAGCTACACTCTCGAAAACAGGATTTAGGAGCATCAGACATGAGATATTTTAAAGGAAGAAATATAATATAAATAAAGGCGTTTACTTAACGTCCTTATTTCGTGTTAATTTTATATAAAGTAATAACGTTATTAGAAATGAGATTTGGGGACTAAACGAAAAAATCTGAAGTTATTGGAGCTTCTAGCACTATGACACCACTTATTCTAAGTGTGATAAAGATAATTATAAAACCTGAAGATGAATCCTTTTAAAAAGGATTCATCTTCAGGTTTTTTTCATCTTTCTAGCTTGAGTAAAAGGGGGATCATGAGTTTTTTAGTGTATCCATGGCTGGAATACACTATAGATTGATTTACCCTATGTGCATTTAAACCTATTTCCATTCTATACAAATAACTTCTTTATATATTTATATACAAATTTTATTAACTGAAAGGTGCTTTGTAAATACAAATTTACGGAAATACTAATATCAAAACCTTTGAAATATAAACCCTTAATATACATTTTTATAAGTATTTTAGTAATTGAATAATTTCATTTTTAAACTCTGGACTTGCTAATTTCAATAATTTAGGGACCTCTCTAAAATGTTTTACAAGGGCTCTATTGATTTTATTAGAGTAATTTTTTTGGTTACCTGTGAGCAGGTCTACAATGTCGTTTTTTAATGAAGTACTCACTTTTCCCCATAAAAATTCTGATTCTGCCTTGTGTTTATCAATAAATATTTTCACCTGATTAATAAAAGGATCATTTTTATGCTGAATAGCATCTTGTAACTGTGTAATTGTCATCACTTCTGCTTGAAGAGATTGGTTCATAGGAGCTGGATTAGCATTCTCGGCAGCACTTACACTTGTTGCGAAAACTCCAATACCACTACATCCAATCATACTGGCCAACGCGATTCCTGTACATTGTTTTACAAATGATTTTGGTTTTCTTGCTTTCATAATAAATCTGCCTCCTATTTTAATAATTCGCCTTACAGGTAAATGTTACCATATAAATTAATAGCTTGCGCATCTCGAATGTTACAATACAGTTAAATATGAGAATTTTATAATAAATTATTATAACTTCAATTGGAAACGTTGGTTTTTGTAAAAAGACACGAGAGTGGGTACTTTATAAATAGAAATAAAAATATGAATATACTAAGCATCAGTTCGAAAAACGACTAACCATTAACATTTGGGATGATGTTCTGTCTGAAAAAGTTATTAATAAAATAAAAGTAACACTTTCTTGTCTAAAAATTATCTATTTTCATGTCTTTGTACAAAAATAACGTTATTGTAAAAAAGGGAGGAAATACCTCAAACTATCAATTTTACATTAAATTCGAGTTTAACGTAACCAACAATTGTAGGAATCTAAAATTTTCATTTATATCCATCAAGAGAGAGTATTTATATACCAATTATAGAAGGATTCAAATTATGTATTTTTTACATAATAAAATCAAATTTAAAGCGAATAATAAATAGCGTTTAAATCTCAACTTAAGTATGTAAAAAGATAAAAGTTCAACAATGTAAAATTGCTGAACTTTTATTCCTTATTCTTTCCTATTCTGCCTAAACTATCTTTAATAGTTGTTTCCCCAAGTTGTGTATATAGCAAAGCTGTATCTTGACTCGTATGCCCAAGTTGCTGCATCACTTGTAACGAGTCTTTTTCTTCCATATATAATTTATTTGCCAATGTATGTCTTAATTTATGAGGAGACATTCTTTTACCGTAGGCCTTAGTATATTTTTCTACGATATCTTGGATAGCCCTAACCGAAAGAGGCTGTGCAGTATGTTTATACTTCGATAAAAACACATTTTTTAATTCTTTCCCTGGAGCATATTTGTTATCTCGAATTTCCATATATTTTTCTAGATCATTTAATGCAATTGGGGTAATCCATACAGAATCTTCTTTGTTCCCTTTTCGGATTACATCAATGAGTCTTTCTTTTAAGTTTATATCTTCCATACGAAGATCCGCCAATTCACTTACACGAATGCCACTGCCAAGAAAAAGGGAGAGGATTGCTACGTCGCGATCTTTATCTCTTAGGAAATAGAACAACTGATGTTTTGTTAAAGATTTTTCGTGCTCATACTTAACGTAATTTAAAAACTCTTGATCATCATTATTATGAAATATTTTAGATCTCATACGTTTTGCACGGGCATTTAATGTTTCTTTATCTTTATGTATTTCAATTTTAGCCATTACATTTCTATAAAAATAACATTCTCCATCTTCGTTCTCTGATAGGGAGGTAAGGTATTTAAATAAAGATTTTAAGGCTGAAATTTTCCTGTTAACAGAAGAATTCTGCATGTTCTGTTGTAGTTTTAGAAATCTCATAAAGTTTTCAACATCTTTTTTCTTTAAATTCTCCAAATCAGCGAAGGATATGTCTTTAATGGGTTTTAATTCAATAACTTGTTCAGATAATAGCCAATTAAAGAAGACTCTAAAATCATATACATAATTGAGTAGGGTGGAGGGAGAGGCATCATGCAATTCTTTGTACTCCACAAATTCTTCTATGTAAAAGGGCATTTCATTTAGATTTTCATATAATTTTTTACGATGTACGGATTTTTGACGTTGCTTGCTGTAGTCCATAAAAATCACCTCATATATAATATAACAGAAAACGGAAGCGAACACAAGTTCGCGTTAAATTCAATTTTTACACAAACTTATTTACATAATTAAATTATGGAATACTAAAATATGCTCAAAACTGAATGGTATGTGTAGTTAGTCAAATGAAAATTATAGCTAATTAAGTGATAAATTTGTATAAAACGATAAAAATTAGTGTAAAAACTACATATAAATGTATGTAAAATAAAACAATTTTTATATATAAATTCATACAAATAATCAATATATGAAAACAGTTTAAAATTCGTTATCTAACATGAATTGGCTAATTTAAGCATGATTATGAGGGGTTAATTAGATGAACTTAAGAAAAAATCTTATAAATTAAAATGTAATTTACTATAAAAAATATTAATGACTAACTTAGCATTTAATGATTTCTATATAAAGCATGAATTATATAGGCACATACAAATATAAAGAGATTCATGCTAACGAGCTTAAAATCCCTAAATACTGTATTAGATTTTTATTTAACTATCTTATTGTTCGTAAAATTGGTATTTCGTGCGAAGTTGTTAATGATTATTTTTTCACGCTTTTATAAAGGCATCATATACCCTACCTTTCATCAGTATAAATATCTTTTAGTTTCTGGTACGTTCAGCTATACATATTAATATTATAAACGATTGCTTATAGAACATATCTAATATATAACATTTTAATGCGAAACAGTTTACTTTAACTCCTTAAGACTAAATAGATGGTGTATTTTACAAAATTTAATTGTTGTGATGTCGAAATAGAGCATTTCCTTTAATTCTTTTCATTATAGCCGGTTTAGCTAAGCATTCTGCTAAATATTATTTAAATGCAAATTTCAAAATGTAACTACTAAATTTCTCTTTCCGTCTCAATGATATAAGTATTTTTTTCGTTTTGAGATTTATTCACTTGTTTTTTATAAATCCCTATTAGATATGTTATGTAAACAGCTATATAAAGTGATTTATTGTAAATCCCTTTATATAGCTGTTTTTCAAGTCACATTCCCCCCCTACTTTACCAATCGGTGTAACCACATTCTGTGTACTTTCTGCTTCATGTAAGTGCAAACCCGTACATCAGCATTCGCATTCATCATGATAATACGATGAAGATTTAATTTCTCAAATCCAAATGTAATCAGCAACCTTGCTACTCCCGTTGCAACTCCCTTTCCCCAATAATCTGGATTTATGTTATACCTTATTTCTCCCTCCCTATTAGTAAAATCTCGAATCATAATCGCACCTGCCCCTACCACTCTTTCGTACTCCAATTCAACCAATGCAAAAGAAAATCGACTTCTCTGGACCTTACTTGCATCTTGAAGAACTTGGTTTACAAATTCTTTTGTTTCCGTTTCCGAATTATGGCACCATGCTTGGTATCGGTACACAATGGACTGCGATGTGTATATATGTATATCCTTCCAATCATTTTCTTCGATTTCTCGTAGTTTGAATCTATTATGTATTATGTTATGAACCATCCAATTCCTTCCATTAACTTAGCTTAATTACAACATGAAAAAATCTTAAATCCACTGATACTATTTATCTAGTAAAAGAGAATCAGTACATATAACCTTTGTACTTTTCTTCAAACATCTTACTCGAAATTGATCCTACATATTCGAATGTTCCATACCAGAAAATAAGTTCTTGTAGAGATTTGTCAAACACTGTACACTGAATATGTGCCGTCTTTGCCCTTCTCTTTTTAGAGGAGGTGACAATAGAACGTGGAGAATACTAGAACCACCCGTAAACGTTCAGAGAGAGAAAAGAAACGTAAGCGTCTTTTTTCTTTTGGCACAATCGTTACAGCATTCAGTTTCCTTAGAAATATACATTACTATTTCACCAAAAGTGAAATAGGTAAGGGTATAACTGAATATGTAAGACATCTTCTTAAATAAAAAAGTGCCGCTATAAGTAGCGACACTAAGACCAGTTTGTAGTTATGATTGGGTTCCAAGGTGAAGTACTGACCATACTTTCATTGCACACGACCAATGCAGTATCATTTTGAAGTGCAAAGACGTTGAAACCCAGATTACTACTCTATATAGTATTGCGACATGCAGTGCTTTTATTCCTGTCTGCGTACGAAAAAAGCCTTGGTGACCAAACCAAGACTTTTCAAGAAGCTTACGACCTATCAATAGAACGAGAATCAGAACCACCCGACTTCTTGTTCGTTATAATCTAGCTTACACCCTTATTGTACTATACGTTTTTTATATTTTCAACAGTCTGCATTCCTTTCACGCAATATTCATACTTCTAATACTGAAAGTTACCTTACACGACCTCTATCCATTGAAGATTCACGTCACACTTTACATACTTCATAGAAAAGATACAATAACATTACTATTTTTCAGTCTGTAGCTTGGTATACAATAAGAATATCCAAATACTAGGAGTGATCAGGATGACAAGTACTTTACTACTATTAGCTCTTACTTTGTGTGGAATAAGTGGACTATTCTCCCTAATTAGGAAGCTAACTACGCCAAAACAAGATGAGGCTAAACGTTTAATTATTATCGAATCATTGTCTATATTAGGAGTTGCATGGATAGGTATTGGACTATTCTTGTAACATACTTACACATTACTTTCGTTACGATTGAATAAAACTTATTATTCCGTCAATAATAGGGATAGGCATTAGCCAAAACTCATTTAAAGTCCTTAGTCTTTCTCCTTTCCCCTTGGAGATTCCTTGATCTGGAGCAGTTAGCTTTACTAACAGCTCCTTTTTTTGTATCTGTAAAAGCATGATATCATAGTATTACACAGAAAACATAATTACATCACTATAGTCGCTCTAGCCTGTTCGAGTACACCACAATATAAAAAACGCTTCCTATTTTTAATAGGAAACGTTACTTTTTCAGTTGTTACCCTTTTGATGTAGCATAATCCTCCACACTCCATATGCCACGTTTTTCTTTTTGTGTTTAATTTTGCGTCTTCTCCAAATAATCTACATACTTCGTATTGGGCTGATAAATATAAGCAACACGCGCTAATCCCCTTTCCACAGCACTTGATTTAAGAGTTGTCCATCGACCCACACGTAGGCTACTAATCTTTTAAACTTATCACGTTCCCCTACATCCATTTCTAACTCTACTTCTTTTCCCACTGGCGCATACTTTGCGGTAAATGCCGCTCCTTCTAATCCGAATGGTTGGAGCCCTAGTCTTGGATGATGTACTTCAGTCGTATCTTAATACATAGAAATCTCACATCCTCTACCTTACCGTTTGCTAACTTCACTCGAAACGTATCACCATCGATATGATCCAGTATCGTAGCTTTGATAATTCTATTAGCATTTTGTTTCTTACTCTCCCCAGGTACTGGGTTTATTGCTTGCTCGACCAATTCTGGATACTGCAGTTTACCCGTAAACTCTTCTTTTTTACAGGTACGAACGCTGCTGCCTCATAACTATTCTCTTCTTTCTAATTTTGCTTTGTTTCTCTTTGTTTCGCTTCCTTTCTGCTGGTCTTTCTCCGCTACATTTCTTGTAACGGGAATTTCAGTGTCATCTTTGCTATACTACACCCTGTTACCAATCCTAAAATCATGCACAATGTAGAAATGAACCATAAAAATCTCTTCATCGTATGCCTCCTTCTCCTCTTGTTTTCTTCCCTGACATCATAACGAGATTGGAATCATTGTTGGAAAAACGATGGATTTCTATGATGTAGCAAAGGTTTATGTATACATCCATTGCTGAACTATTCTACTCTTTCATACGGACTTTTTATGATATGTATGCAGGATTCACCCATACATATACCGAAACCCCAATAGGGAATCATTCCATTAATCACCATACCCATTTCATACCATTACATTTTGGAGGTTAAACAGGATGAAAAAAAAGAAGTTACAAAAATCAGCACTTTCTTTTACCCTACTCTTTTCTTTAGGTATTTCTTCTTTTCCGCTTACAACAACCATTCATGCGGATACACAAGGGGCACAAACTGCAGAAAAGAAACAACTCTCTTTAACGGAGCGTACGTCATTATTTTTTGACTATCTCCAGCAAGATAAATATGCAGAAGCACTTCAGTTAACGTCTGCTGCTTTTCAATCCAAGTTTACGGCAAACATATTACAAAACTGGTGGACACAAAGTGGCGGGAGCAGGATTACAAGCATGGGAACACCTGTTATTAAAGAACGAAACTTAGTCCATCAAACGGTTGAAATTCCAGGAGCTATCGAAGGAACTACTATTCCACTACTCCTTAAATTCACGCCTGGCGGCAAAGTTGATGAAGTTGGCGTAAGGACGATGCCACAGAAATCTTATACCATCCCGCATCCTAGTTATGACCAACCTGATTCCTACCAAGAACGTGAAATCGTAATTGGAAATACTACATACCCGTTACCAGCCACATTAACGGTTCCAAAACATAAACCTGGCGAAAAAGTACCTGTTGTGGTTCTTGTTCACGGTTCTGGTCCACAAGATCGTGACAGTACATTTATGGGAGCTAAAATCTTTAGAGACCTTGCAGCTGGTCTTTCATCAAGAGGTATCGCAGTGCTACGTTACGAGAAACGTTCCTTAGAACACGGTTTTAAAATGAGTGCAGAACCTGCTACATTAGACCGCGATACTACAGATGATGCCATATATGCAGCAAAATCAGCAGCGCAGCAGGAAGGCATTGATCCAGATAACATTTTCATTCTCGGACATAGCCAAGGAGCAGGCACCATGCCGCGCATACTAAGCAAAGCACCTTCATCACTTGTAAGAGGAAGTATTTTAATGGCACCTCCTGCACGTCCTTTTACTGACATGCTCCTTGATCAGTATCAGTACCTCGGGGCACCTAAGGATTTTATTGATGAACTAAAAAAACAATTCGCTTATATTAAGGATCCTACTTTTGATCCAAATCACCCACCAGCTGGCTATAATTATCCTTCTCCACATTTCATGTATGATGTGACTCGTTGGCGTCCAGTTGAGGAAGTGAAATCACGAAAAGAGCCATTACTGATTCTGCAAGGCGCACGTGATTATCAAGTAACTGTAAAAGACGATTTTACGAGGTGGCAAGAAGGGCTTTCAAGCCGCAGTAATGTTCAGTTCAAAGAATATCCGAAATTGAATCACATCTTCACGGAGGGCGACGGGGAATTCAGTCACCCTAATGAATACGAAGTCCCTTCCAATGTTCCTGCGTATGTCATCCAGGACATCGTTACATGGGTCAATGAGACAAAGAAATAAGAAAACAACAAAAGCCATCATGCAATCATCATTTAGTGATGGCTTTTGTGATATTAAAACATGTCATATCAGAAATTAATCGCTTCTATGAATTGATATTTTTACAGCGCTTATTTGCTTCATATCTTGCTATTCCTGGTCCGTCAGTGCAAGAATACAAAATTTATTTCGATATGTAAGAATGCATATTATTTCTCTTGGATGTTATGATATACTCTCTTTGTGAGCTGATACGATATTTCTTTAGATTGGAAAACTAAAACCTCATTAACCCAAGTTGGGGGCGCCATTTGGCGTCTTTTTTTAGTTTTGCTCCATAGGCATTTAGCTTAGATATTGAAGTAACCCCAAAACAAAAAATAAGCTGCCCATTCGGAAAACTTATGTACATCATTTTCGAATGCGGGAGTTCCATCTTTCAAAACTAACCTATTAAATAGGGTTAGTTGTATAAACTATATTAGCATCGGAATATTCTCGACTTGGGGTTACCGTAAATGTTTTCTCCTAATCATCCATATCGATAAATGACTTACTTCTGATCAATTTGCCTTTGTTGTTCTTCGTTTAAAAGGAGCTAGTTTTACATACGATAAAGCACTAAAAAAACTGTGCACAAAAACCTGCATGGTAACAAGTTTTTGGCACAGTTCTATTATTTAATCCCTTTCATAAGTACCTGAATCTTTGGAGCCATGAAATATAAAATAACACTTAAAACAATGGATACTCCGCCAATTACACCGAAATAAATAATCTCTGTTTCAGGATTATATAATCGCACAAGCTGCGCATTGATAGCTTGTGCAGATGCACTCGTTAAAAACCATAGACTCATTGTTTGAGCAGAGAACGCTGCTGGAGCTAGTTTTGTAGTAATAGATAAACCTACAGGTGATAAACAAAGTTCCCCGATTACGACTAGAAGGAAACTAATGACTAACCAAATTGGGCTAACAAGGGATTCGGTACCATGGATATATGCAGGAATAATCATCACTAAGAATGATAAACCAGCAAATAATAAACCGATAGCAAATTTATTTGCTGTACTTGGTTGGCGTGAATTCAGCTTTACCCAAAGCCAAGCAAATACTGGTGCTAGTAAAACAATATAAATAGGGTTTAATGATTGGAACCATGAAGATTGAACCTCCAATCCTGCAAAGTTTAACTGCGTACGTTGATCAGCATAACTAGCTAAGATGATGGCTCCCTGCTCTTGAATCGCCCAGAACATTGTAGCAGCGATAAATAGTGGTATGTAAGCAATTAAGCGAGATTTTTCAACTTTTGTCGTCTTTGGACTACGGTACATAAAGACAAAGTAGCCTGTTGGAATTAGAATACCTAAGATACTTACAAGTAAAGTAAATCGATCAATCGTTAAAATACCTGTTGGAATTGTTAACACACAAACTAGTGCAATTGCGATAATACCAATGCTAAACTGTATAAGGACCTTTTTTCTTTCCTTGTCTGTTAAAGGATTTGGTACTTGCGTTCCTGCTAATCCTAGATTTTTCTTTTTCGTAAGGACATACATAATTAATCCAAATAGCATACCAATTGCTGCCACACCAAAACCTAAGTGGAAGTTATACTTTTGACCGAGTGTTCCAATCACAAACGGAGATAATAGTGCTCCTAAATTAATACCCATATAGAAAATACTGAAACCTGAATCACGACGAGTATCTGTTTCACTATATAAATCACCAACAATACTAGATACATTCGGTTTTAATAACCCTGTTCCAAGTACTAAAAATACCATTGAGATAAATAATGTACTAACCGTTCCTGGTAGAGCTAAGATGAGATGACCAATCATTATTAAAACACCACCCCAAAATATTGTTCTACTTGAACCTAATAGGCGGTCAGCAATCCACCCACCAATAATGCCAGACATGTAAACTAACGAACCATAGATAGCCATAATGGATGCAGCTGTGGCGTGATCCATCCCTAAGCCACCTTTAGAAATGGAATAGTACATATAGTAAAGTAATATTGCTCTCATTCCATAGTAAGAAAATCGCTCCCAAAATTCTGTAAAGAATAGGGTAAATAGCCCTTTTGGATGTCCAAAGAAACCATTTTGTGGAACGGTGCGAATGATATCGCTTTTGTTAAGCTTCTCCATACAAATACACTCCTAATATACAAATATAATAATTCATTTTTAAGTATATACCAAAAAATAGAAAATTTGAATATTTTTTTATTTGTGTAATAATTAGATTTTTAAGAAAAAACTAATTTATGTGTTGTTTTCGATGATAATTTTATGTAAATTATATAATATATATATAATAATTCCGATAGTGATATTGTACAAATATAAATACAAATATAGGAGGATTTATATATTGGCAATGAAAGCAGTTACGATAGAAGAAATTTATCAAGAAATATTGGATGGCAAAAGGAAACGATTCCCTCCAAATACTTGGAAAGAAGATTTGGATAATAAACTCGCCCGCAGAGTAATCGCATATTTATTACACAGTATCTTAAAATGGGATAAGGAAGACATCAGAAAAAAATGGAACACTCAATTACTTGTAAAGTATAAATTACGAGGATTACTCAAACATAGATACGAAAATAGCCCTTTTAAAGCAATAAATGATTTATACCCAAGTGAGTTTAAAGAATGGGAGTTTGGTATGACTCCTTTAAATTTTTGGACGAAAGAAAAGGCATTAACGATTTTGAGATGGATGATTGAAGAAAAAAAAGGTTTATCGAACGAAAAGCTCTTACGCGTATACGGCAAAAAATGGTTGGAGAAAAACAAACTTAGTGCCCCTCTGGCTATGTACTGGAATAGTAGTCCGTTTGCAATGATTAACGATTTGTACCCTAGTCGTTTTAAAGAATGGGAATTTCTCATGACGCCCAATAACTTCTGGACAAAAGAAAAAGCAATAGAAGCATTAAAATGGACCATTGAAGAAAAAGAAAAATTAACACCCGAACAAATACTGGATGTATACAGTATAAAGTGGCTAAAGACTCACAGATTAGCGTCTCCATGTCAATTAATGTGGGGAAATAGTCCATTTAAAATGATAAACGACTTATATCCAGGTCGCTTTAAAGAATGGGAATTTAAAGTTACACCAGTTGGCTATTGGTCCAAATGTAAAGCACTAGAAGCATTAAGATGGACCATTGAAGAGAAAGAAAAACTGGATGAAAAACAGCTATTAAACGTATTTAATCAACGATGGCTCATAAAACAAAAATTACGGACACCCTTACAACGCTATTGGAAAGGAAGCCCCTACGGGATGCTTATTGCTTTATATCCAAATCGTTTTTCTAAAGGTATGTTAAAAGGGTATTGTAATAATTAAAGTGGAAATGTAAGTATGCAGAGACGCCCTTTGGTGTCTCTTTTTGAAATCCTATGTAAGTACATTCTTATGTGCCTATCGCTTTATTTATCGAAGAAAGTGAACATGTTATATTATTTCCCAATCCCTCTCGTCAAAGCCATACCAAGAAACCCAGCGCCCATCCCTATCATCCACCCAGTTTTGGCGCCCCCAAACATAGATCCCACTCCCGCACCAAGAAATGTACAGCCCACGAATACTATCCCCCGATGCCCCAGTTCGGTCGTTCCATACTTCATCCCCACCCTTTCTTTACAACATATACTATATGCAAGCTAAAATTTCTAGCTTATGAACTGTTCATTTTCTTGACTATAACTATATGTTTCATATCCATTACTTACAGGTCCAAATGTCATTTTTACATCAATTCGTTACTTAACTTCATTGGTTACTTTTTTTCATCTTATAGAAGATTATTTCTCAACACATAACACATGGAATTACATTACCAGTAATGGTAATATAAAGGCACCTTCAATTGTTAACTGTTGTTCCCTTTTTGAAAGTCCTGTCAAAAGACAGGACTTTTTAAATTTACTTCCTACTAATTTGGCTTTTTCGTTAATATCCTTTCACCTTGTATTTATTTGTTTTGTTATCTTTCCTTAACAACAAATAAGACGTCGCCAAAATCAAGGCAGCGCCTACTATAATTCCTATACATTTAATCAAAATCATTTATCCTCACATTATTTATTTCTTTGCTTCCATACCCCATTCTCTTTACGAAAAGTATTCTTTCCATTCATGAAGTCAGCTGTATTACCAGAAATGCTATATTTCTTATTCTTTTTCTTAGACTTCTTCTTCAGCCTTTTCTCTTCTTGGATAGCTTGCAAATCCGCCTTCCATTGTTTCAACAAATCCTTTTCACGTCGCATCGAATTTGTACCCCTTGGTTTAAAATGTGAACCAGATAATTAGATTCTACCTATTCATATAGATATCCTCTAATCCAATGTACCAAGTTATGTTTTTCTTTTTAAATAGACCAACAATATATTAAAATATTCTATATATCCAAGGAGGTTTGTCATGCTCAACTTTCATAAAGAATTACCCCTATTAGGATTCTTTTTGTTTTTATACAGTTTTATTGGTATCATCTTTTTATTACTATTCCTGAGCGTGTAGTAACAATGCAATGCGTATACATATATGTTTAATGTGTAAATTCTATAAAAGAAGTAAAAAGCACCTCTGCTGGATGATTAATATATACTATATATTAATTAGGAGAAAACATTTGGTATAATATAAGTGCTTTATTATATGTGTTTTCTTCAAACCGTCTTAGGAGGAAAGCAGTTTTTTATTTTTTCAATAGTACTTACTAACTATTTCTGTTAATATTTAGTTACCGATATGTGTATCAACCGGCCTGTGCTTCTGTACGGGCTTTTTTGATGCTTTCATGCTTCGTAATACCCAGGAACCTGTCTTAGTATTCGGGATTCCCGAATACTAAGACAAACAAAAGCCTGTCCTATTAACTCTATAAAGACACCATTGCAAATATAATCCCTTATAGCTTCTATAGATTCTCAACTTTTTCATAATATTTATGAGAGTTTTTTTATGTTCATATTTCTGTAACATCTTTATATAACGTTTTAATATATTACGTGTTAAACTTAAAACATTCCAAGAAGTCCTTTACTTTTAGAATCGACAATTCTTCAATACCCTTAGTCTTGCCCTGCATCCCCTGCAGGGCTTTTATCATTTAGCTAGAATTGATAAAGCTTTTTGTAGATTTCTTCAACCTTATCTGTACTGTTATTTATATCTCTAGCTCTTAAATTCTTTGTGAGCCACAAGATTTTCTTCCGTTCATATTCATCTCTCTGCTATTTATCCGTTATTTTCCATCCTTAATAATCCGTTTATTGATGCGTTCCATAACTTTATCCTTAGTTAGATTTTCAATAACAACCTCTATTTTCCTAAAATTCAATCAAATCTTTATAAATTTCTAATGAGTATTAATTGATAGGAATACCACAGCATAAAATGGAATTTATTCTCAAAAGTTATTAATTATTCTATCTGTCAAACTATTAGTTTATCTCTTCTTCATATTTTAATTGTCTTTTGACCACGATCAAACGAATAAAATACACAAGTAGGTAAGGAGCATTAGTATGATTATACAAGAAAAATTATCTTTTTCAGATCTAGATTCATTAGATTCAACTACAGACTCCATAATGGATGCGTTTAAAGATCTTTATGGAATACTTCCTGACGAAATTGCATTAAATAATGAGACGTTTCCAATTCATAATAAGCCTGCTATTACTGAACGTTATGGCCATGCTTGTTATAAAATGCTGGGCCCTTTTATATTTCGAGATCTTGAAGAACCTTCAATAAATGAAATAACCCTAAAGGAACAATTTGTATATAATCCTAATAATGAAGAAAAAGAGATTGTAGTGACAATAAAAGAACAATGGGTCAATATACAATCTTGGAGTTCGAAATCTATTACAGGTTTAACTTTAAAATCAGATCTTATTATTGCAGGTAAATTTCAATCGGGTAATGAATTTAATATTTCAACTTTTGTAGGAGAAAGTAATTCAAAATCAATTCATACCTCTCCTTCAATTGAACATTCTATTAAAGTACCTCCAAATAGTAAAATGAAAATTGCAATGATAGGAACATTAATTACTGAGGTTCTACATTTCCAATCAATTATAACAGTACAAGGCATGTTTGGTGCATGTTTTCCACGTATGGTTCGTGGACATTATGTTGGGTTTAAAAGCGCCGGTCACATCCTAAATAAAACGTTTGGAATAATTGAAGGATCCATTAACAATACAGCAATTCAGGATATTGAAATAAATATTAAAGGGATAGAACCTTATTCCTATAAACAAAAAGTGATCAAGTAGTAAAGTTGCAAGCAAAAAAATATACTGTTTTTTGATTCTATATCATATATAGATCATTAGAATAAGGAAAAGGAAAAATCTATGGCTAACAGTACTTCAAAATCATTGAATGGGGGAAATCAATTGTCAAACAAAAATGAGTTAAGTTTTTTCATTATTAGATTAGTATTAGGGTTAACTTTTTTTGCTCATGGACTCACAAAATTTCAAGATGGCATTCATAATACGGAAAATTTCTTCAACAGCCTAGGAATATTCGATTGGCTTGCATATCCAGTAGCAATTCTTGAACTAGTGGGTGGAATTTTAGTTATTCTGGGGCTTGGTACACGAATTATTTCAACCTTATTTTCTTTACTTATAGCCGGAGCTATTATTACTGTGAAATTTGATCAAGGATTTATAGGAGGGTATGAATTTGATTTATTATTATTGGCTGTTTCTTTATTTTTTGTAGTAAATAACAGCCAATCTATATCATTAGATAAACTCCTATCGAATCGTAATAATAAACAACAACGAACTCTATAAACATAAAGTTTCTCCTTAACACGTAAATTTTTATTTTGCGAAGAAGCTTATTTATATGAATTACTCAATTTAGATCCGAAAAAATAAAAAGAATCCCTTATATTTTGAAAAAGTTTTTTCAAAATATAAGGGATTTATAATTTACTTTTAAATTATTGTATAAAAGGACTTCAACTTTTGGTTACATAAATACCTTCTTATCTTTTTTAAAACGCTCTGTATGCATTTTCTCAGTTGTTAATACCACTTTCTGTGGAATCTTATATAATGGTAGTTTATCTTTACAGAACTCTCTTAATCGCTTTCTAAATTCACTTACACTTTCATTTGTACTTAATTTAACCACAGCCTTAACCATTTGCCCTGTGATTGCATTTTTTTCACCAACAACAGCAACCTCCTCTACTCCATCCATTACCTGTATTACATTTTCAACTTCAGCTGGAAATACTTTTTCTCCGCCAATATTTATAATCTCTGATTTTCTTCCTAAAATTTTAATATAATCTTCATCTACTTCCACCATATCTCCTGTCATAAGCCAGCCATCTTGAGTAAATGGACTTGGAGCATTAATATAGCCAATCATTGTAGACATTGATTTGATCTGCAACATTCCATCCACTACTCTTGACTCAATATTCTTATCGCTTAGTTTGATCCACAAAGAATCATTCGATTTAGATTGTGAATATAAAACTCCATATTCTGACAACCCATACATTTGTGTAATTTTAACATGAGGGAATATTTCGTTTATTTTACTTAGTGTAGCCTCAGGCATAACTTCTGATCCATAAGAAATGGTCTGCAAACTATTTAAATTATACTTTTTATAAACCTCACTCAGTATAAGTAGATTTATAAAAGTTGGTGATGCGGGTAGAGCTTGTACTTGATGTTTCTCAATCATGTTACATACTCGATTAGGGGTACGATCATCAATAATTACCAGACACCCTGAGCTGGAAATTATTTGGAATAGAGTATTAACTCCTCCAATGTGATCAAATAACATAAATGGTATAACACGTTTTGCACTCCTTGCGACACTGTACTTCTTTTGAAGTAATGTAAAATCATGTACAATTGCTTTACTACGTCCAGTTGTACCAGATGAAAACAATACTAATCCTGGATGTTTTAACTTTTTCAGTTGTAATAATAATTCATTTTGAATGTAATCCCTTTGTATATTGATTATTTCAAAGCTTGCCCTTTCAACTTTAATTACATTTTCTAATTCAACTATTTCATAGTATTCTTTCTTCTTACTGTCAACCAATGAATTTAATATCGGTACTACGGTACATCCTAATTCAATAAGTGCTAAAAACATTGCTATAGAGTATGGAGAATAATCCGCTTCCAAAGAGACTATTGTATAATCCATCTTTCTATGTTCATTTAACTCCCTTGTATAAATCTTTATTTGATTTAGAAACCACTCATATGTGTAAGTTTTATCCTCCCAAACAATAGCTTCGCATTCTTTATTCATTTCAAATCTTTCAAATAAAAAATCAATATGCATACCTAACCTCCTTTTAAATTTTCTCCTTTAATATTTTGTCATGTCAGTGATTTTAATTGTTCCTGGCATTCTAAAATATACGCAACTAATGTTTCTATTGTTTTGAATGGGCTATTATGTTGCGACATTGTATCTAAATTAACCAAATCAACTGATAAGCCCAATTCGTCTTCCAAGCCTTGTTCAATACTTACCAGTAAAGATACCAATCCTAACGAATCTAAATACCCCTCCCAATCATAAAGATGTGCTTTCACTCCTTTTTCAAGATCAATTTCATTTTCAAGATTTTCATTCACTTCTTCAACACAGCACAATACGATTTGAATAATTTTTTCTTTATTTGTATCTTCCAAGTAAATACACTCCTTTTTATGAATCATCTTTTTACTATGAAGAGTTCCTTTCAACAACTGTAGTACTGTATAACATGAACATTGAATACACTTATTCAACTACTGATAAGGTTCGTAAGTGTACGTAGTGGCCTTACTCTACTTCTCTCAATTATCTTTTCCCTATCAAGACTGAAGGCTATAATTATGTTGCAGAAGAAATAAAATATTCTCATGTAAGACACACTCTCTATTAATAATATCCATCATTATCAAATTAAAAGATTTGAGATCAGTTAAGTTACTATCTTTTTTTAATAATTTAATATGTGCAATCTTATACAGTCTTTCCCATGATTGTTTTATATCCATTAACTCACTAGTAAGATGAATAAATTTATCTTCAAATAACTCATTCATGTCTACAAGTAAGTCATATAAAAAATATCTACTCCATCTCATATCAAATAAACATTTCAAATACAAAGGAAACATATTTCTTTGTTTATGAAAATCTTCATTTATATTTTCTTTAAGTTCTAGGGCTGCAATCTTACCAAAATAATATATCTTATTGTTTTTTTGCATAACTAAACCTCGAACATACTCACTTGATATTTTTTTTAGTGTTCTTAAAAAAATATCTCTAAGATTTTCCATGCTTATTTTTTCTTGTATAATTACATCAATTGATGAGTAAGGTGAAATCCTTTCTATACCTTTTGCTTGAGCCAATTCAGGTATAGCTTTTCCTCCTTTCCAAAAAGAATGGAACTCCTCCATTGATATCTCACCCATAAATTTATTAGGAACTGGATCTTGAACAAATACTTTATCTTCTGTAAGTTTGTTAATTGCGAGGTAATGGTCTGTAACATATTTATCCGTATGGACATCTATATGACTTTTTATAAATTTGGGGTTCAAATAATCATTACTATATGGTAGAAAAAAGGTGCTTCCTAAGGCAATAAATACTTCTTGACGATTCAAACATTCTTTTATATATTGAAGCCCCTTTTCGAAATTAGAATATACATGTTTCTCCATACGAAATGTTTGATTATATTCTAACAACTGTGTATATCTTGCTACAGAAGGTATCGATGTGATAGTATCCATACGATATGATGGTATACTATATAACTCTTCATTCGCTATTAAACTCATGTAACTAACGCTACCCATACTTTTTAATTTATCGTGAAGAATTGGTATATAGCATGAATAATAATAAGGGACATCAAAAGTTGGAATTAATTCTTTCATTTTCACTACAGCACTCACCCCATATTTATTTTTTTACAGCCCTATCCAGTTCTCAACAGTATAATTCAACTGTAAGTCCTTAGTAGCTTTAAATTTTCTATTTGGAATAGGTTGTCCTAATTTATCCACTTCAAAGAGCCTAAAGCCTCTTGAAAACTTAAACCTGCATGCAAGGTCCCTTGGCACTTTAAAATTCCCTGCAAAACGATTTTTTTCTATTCTATCTAGTATCATGCCTACACTCATATAAATTCGTTCACCAACTGGTGTATTTTCAGGTACTTCGACTGTTACAGAAACATCTACAAATTCTGATAATGTTTCTATTACCTTATATTTTTTAGGTATTCCTTTTACACCTTGTGTCACAAAGGTAACTTCGGCTTCTCCTATTTTCTTAGGTATAATTGTTCCATCCCCCATAACCTCTAACACATCTGGGTTATCAACTAAAAATACACCATCTAAAACACTCATTTCAAAACCACTATCGTACGTAACAATTGGATTAATTTTCACTTTCATTCCAGTTAATCCAACTACATCTCGACCATCTAATGTAACATTAACTATATTACCAACATCTCCAAAGAAATATATTAATGGTAGATGCATACGTTCTCCCCAGTCTTTCTCAAAATGTGCACCATTTGGATCCTGATAAAAAATTAAATCATCTCTATATTTGTAACCATTTTTCAATAAAGTTTCTGCAATATCCCTCACATGTTTTACCAAGAAAAAACCTTCCGCACTACCTATATCCATCCATATTTTCAAGTCTTTTTTTCCTTCATACATTTCATATAATTTTAATTCCGAATGATCATCTTCAACTTTCACAAAGAATGGAGATAACATCCCAATTTTCCCAAACACTTCAGGATTGCGGAAACCAATATTATAAGTTGATAAACCACCTGCTGATGACCCTATTAGAGCTGTATTTTCAGCATTAGTCAATGTTCTAAAATTTTCATCAATGTAAGGTTTCACCTCATTGATTATAAATTTTTCATATAATAAACCTGAGCACTCTATATTATTATCTGGTGAAATGAAATGACAAAACTCATTATTTTCTATGATTCTTTTATGTGCTATACCTACTATTATTATCTCTTGAATTTTACCTTCATAAATTAGCGTATCAGTCGTTTTGTGGACATTCCATGATTCATCATTTTTTACTACTGGTTCAAACAAGCGCTGCCCAGCATGCATATATAATACAGGATACTTTTGGTACGAATTGCTTGCATAACCAGGTGGTAAATATATAAATAGTTTCCTACTATTCTCAAGTATTTCAGAATGAAAATTTTCAATCGTAATCACTTTAGAAGCTCGTTCCATAGTAACCTCCAATTTTCTATTTTTCACTTTCATTAATACAGTTCTTTTCTAGTTTTTTCTTTAAAATCGTACCCTTTATTAACTTTTAAGAGAATTTTTCAGTATAAGCTTTTGTTTTAGCTACTAGAATGAAATCCCCCGATTTTAATTACAATTGTAAAAAAGTAGCCCCATATAGTTAAGACTCCACCAAGATAGTTTTTTCTGCAGTTTGCCACTTTACAACAACTTCTCCAGTTCCAAAACTCGGGGTCCGATACTTATGATTCTCTCCGCCTTCAATCAATAGTGTGTTATTGATCTTTCTAATAAATTTAAATTCAAGCAAGGTATCAGCCGGAACACTTATATCAAAATAACCCGTAGGAAATTGATACATTATTTGATTAAAAAATGGCCCTACTGCCTTGCAAGGATTCATATTTCCTAATGAATATGTGTTCCCCATTATAAAAACTTCACTCTCTGGTATTTCATATCCATTTTCAATAACAAATCGAATACAAACTTGCTTTGTATTGAAGACCTCTACATGTTTATAGATATTACTCCTAGTTCCTGTATCTGTTACAACAGTAATTTCATATTTACCATCGTTCACTGCTGGAACTTTTACTTTTATACTAGTATGTGACCATGAAACAACTTCCGCCTCTTTTTCCTCAAATAATACTGATCCTTTTTTAGAAGTAAAGCCACATCCTTCAATACAAATTATTTGACCAACTGTTGTCATCTTATGTCCCACAGTTCCTATTAAAGGTATACTATTTACTCCTTTATGGTGCCAAACATGTACTGACCCAGGTCCAAGCCATAATGAATCTATATTATTATTTTCAACTCTAATTGCTTCACCATCTAAAAGGCCATCCAATATGTCCTTATACTTTCTAGAAGGAAGAATTGTTTTAACACCTTTTATTTCATATCCTTCTGTTAAATTTCGATTCAACGCTATTAATACCACATCACTTCCAAAGTACCTTTCATATACATAAATATCATCCGTTATATATCTTTCTTTGGTATTTCCATATGGAAGTGCATAATTTAAACTACGAAGCGAAGATAAAGATTGTATTATCTTAAAGTTATCTGTATTCACATCAAAAGATTCCATTTGACCACGATTGTTCGGATCTCCATTTCCAACCATATACTGCTCTGTACCATAGTATACAGAAGGTATTCCCCTTGAAGTTAACAAGAATGCTAATGATTGTTCTATTCTACGTTTACTTTGTCCATTAATGTGAAAACGGTCCATATCATGATTATCAATAAAAGTAACAAGATTATTTACATCATTATAAATTTGATATGTTTCTTCAATCATTTTGTGTAACCCATGCATGGAATCCATTCCATCTCGAAAAACTTCACGTACTTTATGAGCAAAACTAAAGTCTAATAAACTCATACCACTATTATTTGCAAAATGAACATTTCTATGGTCATACTCATTCGGATTGATATACCATTCACCAAAAATAAATACTGGTCTATAATTATAGATTGAATTTAGCCAACTTTTTTGCCAGCCATATGACATGTGTTTTACTGCGTCAACTCGTATACCATCTATTCCTTGGTCTAGCCATAGTTTAATAGCTTCTTTAAAATACAAATCAATAGCTATATTTTGGTGATTTAGATCTGCAAGATCAAATAAATTACGATAAACTCCGTCTTCATATTCTTCAAAATCCGTCCCACCATTATGATGAAAATAATGATTGTAATCATTATCGTATCCACCAAGTAATAATCCATTATCATATAATCTACCATTTTCAGCATAGGTCTCATCATCATGTAATGCAGGCGAAGTGTGATTAGGTGCAAAATCCATAATAATTTTTATATCTTTTGCATGAGCGGTTGTTATTAAGGTTTGAAAGTCTTCAAATGTCCCAAAAAAAGGGTTTGTTCTTTTAAAATCACGAGCCCAATAGCCATGATATGAAGTACTTCCTACCAAATCATTTATTGGAGTAAAGATATTTTCTACTGGTTGAGATATCCATAATGACGTCACACCTAGTTCAGTAAAATAATTTGTATTTAATTTTTCAATAATCCCTATCCAATCTCCACCAAAGTATTTCTTTTTATTTTTCCTAGATTCATCATATAATCCCCCTTTGGGATTATATGATGGGCACCCATTATGGAATCTGTCCGTTACAATTTGATATATTATATCTTTAGAAAAATTAACGTTGTTCCTATTCACCCTAAGCTTATCTTTTTCTTTCAAATGACAACCTCCATCCCATAGAAGCATTTACCAGCTATTTTCAAACATTTAGTACTCTACCCTTAAGTACTATTTGAAAAATAGTTAAAATATATTTCGCCCCCTAACTAGTAACTCATGTTTCGACTCAGTTTTTCATACAAAATAATGTCTACAAGTGGGTTCTATATTTGTCCTATAAACTGTACCATTTGATTTATGTCGAAGTAAGGGAAAAAATGTCATTATATAGGGAGGATAAATATAGAAAATTCTTACATGGAATTATGCTTACAAAATATAGCCCCAATAAAATACATAGACAAAACATTTTTTATTTGGTAATATTCACCTGAAAATATTTGGTAAAACTTTATGTGGAGAGCAGTATTAAAAATAAATACTAGATTATTAATAAAAATACTATTTATACTACTAATACCAATCTTATATTCCAAAATAAACTATAAAATATAAATATAGCTTCCGCTCTTACAAATATTAAAAACCTAGGGAGAAGCTGTAAAGAAATTTCAAAATAATCTGGAGAAATATTTTATTTTTAAAAATCTTATATAAAAATTAAAACATTATTGTACAGTTAAAATGTTCCTTCCTAAATGCTAATTAAAATTTTCTTTATAAATTAAAGATTTACTTTTACAAATTTGATAATGCCATTAGTAGATATTTTCTAGTAATTTAATTTCATAACAATTTAAATTCACTTACATTCTAAGATTTCTATGGTTAATTTATATTGTTTTTTATTTTTCAAACATTTATGTACTTAAATCGATTTCATACCTACCGTTTTTACCTCAAAATAACAATATCATATATTAATATAGTTCTTTTACAATTAGATTCCATTTCATTAATCATCTAACTAACTCGATTACTAAAGTTCATCACCATTAGTTTGCAAACAAATTTTTATAAATGAGATACTTAAATTTGTGAGGTGACAATACTATGCAACAACAGGTCGAATTAGATTCCGCTCTTGCTGTTTCTTCGAAAAAGACATTATGGAAAAATCGTACATTTACTTTTGTATTTACAGGTTATACCTTATCAATGTTCGGAAATTCATTTCACAGTATTGCTTTAAACCTTTGGGTACTACAAGCAACAGGAAGTGCCAAATTAATGTCTACAATTGCCATAACTCATATGGTCATGAGCATGTTGTTTTCTTCCATTGCAGGTACTGTTGCAGATAGGGTAGATCGCAGAAAACTGATGTGGATAACAGATATAATAAGAAGTCTTTTAATACTAAGCATCGCATTTTGTATTGCGATACCCGGTACCCCCTTTATTCTTATTATTATCTTAACGGCTCTTACTTCTTGTGCGGGATTATTTCAGTCTCCTGCATTCCATGCTTCCTTAGTTGATATTGTAGGAAAAGACAAGGTTCAACAAGCTACTGGAGTATTAAATGTAGCAGATAATGTATCTCGTATTTCAGGGCTAGCAATAGGAGGAGTTGTAGTTGCAGCATTTGGTGGTAGCATTGCTATCTCAGTTGACGCAGTTACTTTTATGTTATCCGCTATTTTAGTGTTGTTAAGTGGAAAGTTTCCTAATTCTACAAAAAAAACAGGAATCAAAAATTCATTTCAAGAGGACCTTGTTGCAGGATTCAAGTATATATGGCAGAACCCTTTTGCTAAATCTGTTATTATACTCTCGCCTACTTTAATCACATTTTTCACTGCTTCATTAATGCTTATTCAAGTAATGTCTGTAAAAGTGTGGAAGGCAAATCCGATTGAATTTGGGATAATTGAATCTAGCATTCCAATAGGTTATATGTTAGGCGCAGGCATTATTATCTTTTTTGATAATAAGTTACATCGACGGGGTTGGTGGATAATCCTTAGTATGGTTTTACTAGCTCCAATCTTTGTAGGGCTATCTTTTGCTCCATCTGTTCTTTATGCAGTACCATTAATTCTCCTCTTGGGAATACTTTTTTCATTTTGTACATTGTTAGTCAATGTGATTATTAAAGTTGAGGTAGATCCTGAGTTACAGGGAAGGACTTTTGGAACACTAGGTTCTCTTACGAGTATTGCATCACCAGTCGCTTTAGCAATTTCCTCATTTTTCGCTGACATTTATGGTCCACCATTAATCTTATTAATAAATGGGGTCTTATTATTTATTTCAGGACTAATTGTACTGTTCTTTCTTAAATCAATTAGATCATATAAATGATTCTTTTTCGTTATAAAAAAATTTAAGTATCCAAACTTGAAAAAAGCCGAAATTGTTAAGAATATCAACTCCTTCGGCTTTTTTCCTATATCACTTAAGGAGCGATTTTTATGCCAAAGAAAATACTTATACTCGGAACCTTTCTGATAGCGGCTAGCCTTTTAGGTTGCACAGATATAGAAAACAAAGATACTCTCAACAAAATAGAAGCACCCGGAAAAGAACCAGTGGATGTAAAAGAAAAAGTTGCACTTAAACATATGACAGCAGAAGAATATTTAAAAAACTATAATAAAATTAAAAGTACTGTATCTACACAAGGCATTGAAATTCTTCCATTTAATCTTGAACTAGAAAAAAAATCTAATACATATAGGTTTTATTACCCTAAAGAAGTAGATAAATCACATCAAGATATGAAATGGGTAAGTGTTATGTTAGGAGAAAGCGAAAAAGTAATTGATGGAATTATGTATACTGGCTACGCAGATATACCTACGATTAAGGCAATGATTCAAGCTACTAACATTACATGGACTAATGAATTAGATCAGTTAATTGGTTCAATAGGAAATGAAGATTTTTCAAAAACATTGGAAATTGAAAAAGTGAAACTATCTGTTAACGGTAATTCGAAAAATATTAAAGTTATGATAGATTCAATGAAATTAGATCCACCTCAATCCCTTTAAAACAAATATAGTCCCAAATTCCTATTTAATTTCTTTAATTTTACACCATATAGAAATTTATTTAGCTTTTAATAATTAAGACTAGCTATGAGACTATATAAAAAATCGTCAGCGCTTTTAAAAAGCAACTGACGATTTTTTATTCTCTAACATTTTCATTTAAATTGGCATCAACAATAATTCCATTGACATCTATAATAATTATGTATGTTATATATTTCTTAATCTCTTGTTTTAATTAAATAACAGATTCGCTATGCGAACCGAACAAACAATCTCTTATTTCTCCATGATTCTACAAATGCGCTTTAAATTTTATACAACTTGAAACTGACCCACCAATGTCATCTTTATTTGATGAGGCCTTTTCTATTTTTAAATCGTAGTGCTTTTAATATAGTTTCTTTCATGATTTCGTTTCGATTTCTCTTTTGTTTCCGTTGTTCTTGAAATGAAATTGGAAATTAATTATAGTATCCCAAATGGTATACACAAGCTATTTCACACAAATGATTGACCATATTCTTTAAATTGTATTTAATCATTAATTTTTGAATTACCAATAATATTTTTCTGGGTTATTACATTAAAGTTAATATTGTGATATATTTATATTCGGAATAATTATATCTTACATTTAAAGGGAGAATTTTAATGGATAACCTACTATTGAAAAAGGACTTAACAACGGATCAAATGGTTCTTGTTACTTCAGAGTTTGAGAAAAAGAAAAAATCAAAAGGACTTGCTTACCTAATTTGGTTTTTTCTAGGCGGACTTGGTGGTCACCGCTACTACGCACGTGACTTTGGTATGGCAATTGCCATGACACTGACTCTTGGAGGGCTTGGTTTCTGGGCTTTAATCGATGTTTTCTTTATTGGAAGCCGAATTGGTAAGAAAAATGAAATGTTAGAACGTGAAATTATTATGAAAGTTAAAAAGATGACTGCTTCAAAACGTTTATCTTCATAAAAAGCCTCCTTTGGGAGGTTTTTTATACAAACACTTCAATTTATGTTTTCACTAAATACTTTTTCCAATAACAAGTATCCTCCCCCCATAACATGTAGCCATCAATACATCATACACATTTCTAATTCTTGTTTCTCACTGCGTGTAATCATATACAACTTTACGTAACTCGTCCTTACTTCTCTTTTTATGTATTTTTATGTTTTAAGAAAATGACTCCACCAACTAGTAACAACAATGCTCCCACTGTAATAGACTTGAGACTATTATGGAATTGGTACTGCAGATATTTCGATGCAAAATTGCATTTTTAATTCAGATATATTGATGTATACTGAAAATGAACTACTCAACATTTTTATTTTAAGTTAGTATATCAAACCCTAACTACCTAAAAAACTCAAGTAAACGTATCTTATGTCATTTTAAAAAATACAAAAGTACCTTATATAATATAAGGTACTTTTGTATTTTATGTTTTAGAATTCCTCGATTTGAACTGTAAAGTTGAAATATAATACAGATTACGAACCGTTTTATACGTATCTCAGTTAAACTTCAGAATCACATATTGTTTTAACTACTGCTATTCTTCTCTAATTACATCTATAACGTTATCCTTTTTAATTTTCCGAAGCGGAATTAGTACCGATACATAACTAATCAAAAGTGCAGTTATAAATGTGATAAAGCTAGATTGATAAGGTATAATCCATTCAAACGACACCGTATTTGACAGTGCTACATAAAGAATATACGACAGCATACAGCCGAAAAAGATCCCTTGTATGCTTCCAAAGAAACCGTACAGAAGTCCTTCATATATAACCATCTTTTTCAAATCCTTCTGCGACATACCAATCGATTTTAAAGCAGCCAATTCTTTTCTTCTCATAATGATGCTGACTGTAATGGTATTTAAAATATTTACACAACCAATTAGTGTAATAACAGCTATAAATCCGTACCCTAATATTTTTATATAAAGTATATTGTCTGTATGGAAATTACTTTGAACAATATTATTTTGTACATCTATAGATGCATCTCCACCCAGTTTCTTTTGTATATCTAAAATTGTAGCATCAGCCCGAGATTGATTCTCTAAATCAATTTCAAAACCTGTTAATTTTTGTGGAGACGGTGTAATATATTCGGCTATTTGTTCACTAGTAATAAAAGTTATGGTATCCATCACTCTGCTCATATTAAAAATGTCCAATTCTACAATAGCAGCTATTTTTAAAGTTTCTAGTTTTTCTTCATTGTAGGAGATTTCCTCTGTAGATTTTCTTTCTTGCTGACTTGTTATTTGGATTTCATCCCCTACCTTAAAAGTACTTAGAGAACCTATATATTTTTTACTTGTATTCATATCATTTGATGCAGCTTGTTTTACTAAAACAACCTCTTTTTCACGATTTAATTTTGAAATATCAATTCTTCCACTAGTTACATTTCCAGCTAGTTTCTTTAAACTATTCTCATCGTATGCTTTTATTTGTGTTTTCATAATTTCTACAGTTTGATTATTATATTTTACTTTTTGATACAGCGATTCATTTCCTTGTAATTCTTTAATTTGTTTATTTTTTGGTACTTTCGTATAAAAATTATTTGCCTGATATTGCTTGTACAGCTTCTCTACGTTATTAACTTTATAAATATTTTGACTCATACGATCTATGCTAGGCTTGTCTAAATTTGAATTAACCGTAACTGATATATCCGATTTTAGAGCTTGAATTTCCGGTTGTTTACGCTGAATGGCAGTATCTATGAGAAACGTAAACGTGATATATAGTACACTACTTATAATAATAGACAAAATTGTAACTGTATATCTATTCGGATTCCTTTTGATATTTTTTAATGCCATACTTAACGGAAAAGATAGTGGTTTCTTTAATTTAGTTCTCTTTTTTTTCTTTATTTTTTCTTTTTTTATAGCTAATCGGCTACTTACGGCCAATAACGGTGAAATTCTACCTGCAAAAAAAGCAGGAAAATAGCTTGAAATATAAACAGTTATCAATGTAATTAAAGAACATACACATATAATTAACCAATCTAATTTAATTGTATATCCCATAGAGTTTTTAAGTATGTTTATCAGTACTTGATTAAGTAAAAAGACTACTAATATGCTGCACAAAATCCCAAAAAAGATAGCAATAATAGAAAGAAATGTTGCTTCTCTTATCACAATTTTCCTGATTTGTTTTTTTGTAGCTCCTATACTCCTCAATAGGCCAAACTGTTTCATTCGCTCTACTATACTAATTTGAAATGCATTATAAATAATAACAATTGTAGAAATCACAACAATCCCAATACTAATAGCGGCTGCCGCCATTATCTCCACACTAGGCTTTAAGGCTTTCTTTAATTGGTCATTCACTCTTATATTTTCTTTATTCGTCAATAATTTAAATTGATTTTCAACTTCATCAAAGTTTGCGTACTTATGCAATTCAATCAATACGCTACCTTCTCCAACTTTAAACTTATTTTTATATGTCAATAATTGACCGGGCTTATTTTCCTGATTACTACTAGACTTATTTAACAAACCAACAAGTTTATATTTTTTTTCATGAATAGTAAACATACCGCCTAATTTAAGATTAGGCCCGAAGTAAGGCAGCATCCATTTTTCTAAAACAGCCTCGTTTTCATTTGAAGGTAGCTTACCTTCTACAGGAATACTAGACTTTAACAGCTTCAATGCTTGATGATCTGCATACATATAAGAGACAGCTATCTCATCAAATTGGATTACCTCTCCTGGAGTTATGATGCCATAAGAAGATATATTAGGATTACTTTTTATCATATTGAAAAGCTTTTGATTATAATTTTCAACTGAAATATTTGCAGAACCCATAGAACCTTTTTTAGCATTTTCAATTCCCGAAGTGTATCCACTATTTAAAAAAAGTCCAATCGTTGTTATTAGCGCCAACGCTAGAATAATACCTGTTAATGTTAGCAAAGTACGTTTTATATTACTTCTGAGATATTTTTGACTTAACTGTTTGTAACTATGAATCAATACTCCTCCCCTCCACATTTTTCTTGATTTTGCACTAATTGTTTATCTGAAATAATCATGCCATCTGTAATGGTTATAATTCGATCAGAGTTTGATGCGATAGCAGGATCATGAGTAATTAAAATCACCGTCTGATTATATTTTTTAGCCGTTACTTTTAATAAATTCAGAACTTCTTTTGTATTTTTTGTATCTAGATTTCCGGTTGGTTCATCCGCTAAGATAATATCGGGTTTATTTATAAGAGATCTACCAATAGATACCCTTTGTTGTTGACCACCCGATAATTCAGAAGGCAAATGATCTCGTCTTTCATTTAACCCTAGTGTTCTTATAATTTCATCCAGGTAATGATCATCTACCTGTTCTTCGTCCAATAGAGCTGGCAAAGCAATATTTTCTTGTACATTCAAGACAGGAATTAAATTAAAAAACTGAAATATAAAGCCAACTTTTCTTCGGCGAAAAATAGAGAGTTCATTATCTTTATAATTGTAGATATTTTCATCACCTATAAACACATTTCCCGAACTCGGACGATCCAGCCCTCCTAAAATATGCAATAAGGTACTTTTACCAGAACCTGATGCTCCAACTATGGTTACGAATTCTCCCCTATGAATGGAGAGATTAATTCCTTTTAACGCCTGTACTTGCGTTTCTCCCTCTCCATATGTCTTTACTACATTTTCTAATCTAACAACCTCCATACAACTCATCCTTTTCACAGATTAATTTTGAATCTCTACAAAATAGATTTTATCCTTATCGTACTCACCATTCTCGTCTTTTACTGCATACACTTTCGAAACGTATTCGACCACCTTTTTTACCTTGTTTTTATTTTTATAATCAAAATTTTCTTTTGCAAACTGAATTAACGAAAGGCTTACTTCTTTTTCTTTTAATTGTTTATATGTTTCCTCATTAACAATTACTATCGGTGATGAAAAATAGCCAATCCAATTATTTTGTTCAATATGTTGAACAGGTATCATTTGTCCATTTAAATTTAAATTTCCATCCTTAACTTCCCCATCTTCCGCATTTTTTCTATAAAAGATGTTTTTTTCCCTCGCTAATTCTTTTATTTCTTTTACCGAGGCTGAAGTCATTGAACTATCTTCTTTAGATAAGGGTGTTCTTATAATTCCTTTTTTTAAGAATTTTTCAGCTGTAGATTTTGTAATAACCGCATATTGTTTCTTTGTAACAGATGGTTTATTAAGTTCCTTGTCTATCTCTTCTTCAGTCATATTTCCTCCTTTTTCTTTCCATTCTTTCTTAATTTCTTCTTTCTGTTCGGTAGTGAATTCTTGTTTGATTATTTCTGTGACCAATTTATAACTATAATCTGTTGTTCGTACGTTTTGATCTTTATACAGATTTTTGACAGCTGATATATTTTCTTTCGTTCCAGATACCATGATACCGTTTACTGGTTGTGAGGGACCATTTATATACCGATTTACAGCAAACCCTATACCTATAAAAATTGCTGTTACTACTAGAAAGCCTATTATTTTTTTCATTTTCTTCCTCCTCATATACTATGTTTAATCTGGGATTAGAACAGTAGGTTTTTTCTTTATATAAACAGTGGCTAAAATGCTACAAGTTTTAATAAAGAATGATTACTTTCAGTATAGACGTCTTTAATTGTTAATTGAATAACTCTTGTCTTACTATATATACTTTAATCTTACAGTTTAGTAAGATTACTAAATCTAACTTTTTATATACTCGTAACTCTGATTAAGATATACTTTAAAATTAAACGGCTTTTATACACTTATTTAAGTACACACATACTTTTCAAATTCTCAAAAATCCGCTCCCATTCGGCTCTTATTCTCAATGATCTGTTTTTTAAAATTCATTTACATAATTAATGTGAATTCAAATTTCATTTAACATTTTTGTATAAGATAACTTAAACAAAACTTTACTGATTGTATAAAAACGTACAAATTCAACAAGACACTATTACAAGGTTTTTCAAAATTTAAGCAAGTACATGTATGAATTACATAAATATTCTGCTTTAAGTAATTGTTGTATCTCATTATGTACTGAAAAGCTTTAAGTCGATTTGGGTATTATGCTTATACTCAGAAAAGCCTCTAAAAATCCATTTCCATACTAAACTATTTTAAATTAGCCAATCAACGTGTAAAATAACTGTCATAATCTAAAATACTGCCATAATCAAAGACAAATGAGGAGAGATACTGTGGATAAAGTATTATTCGTTGAAGACGATAACGATCTAGGAATGGCTATTGAGTTTACTCTAAAAGGAGAAGGACTTGAGGTCATAAGAGTTTCTACTGTACAAGATGCAAAAGACCAATACGAAAATAATAAATTTGACTTAGCTATATTGGATGTTGGACTCCCAGATGGAAATGGGTATGATTTATGTACCTATCTTAAAAGAAAAGGTGATATACCTATTATTTTTCTCACAGCACTGGATGAGGAGGCAAATGTAGTAATGGGCCTTGATATTGGTGGAGATGATTATATAACAAAACCCTTCAGGGTAAAAGAGCTATTATCTAGAGTAAAAGTACAATTAAGAAAAAAAATTAAAACAGCTTCTAATACTATATTGAAGTCTGAAAATATACAGCTTGAAGTTGAAGCAGCCAGAGCCTTTAAGCATGAGAAAAGTATAAATTTAACACATTTAGAATACAAACTCTTATTAACGTTAATGCTAAATCCTCATAAAGTGTTACAAAGAAATGAGATATTGAAAAAAATAGCAGATGAAGGTGAAGTGTTTTTCGATGAAAATACTCTTTCTGTTTATGTAAAAAGATTGAGAAGTAAAATTGAGGATAATCCACAAAATCCTGACTGTATAATCACACAAAGAGGTGTCGGATATTTCTGGAATAAAGACGTCAGTAAGGAGTAATTTAATGATAAATAGAGAAATAAAAATTAATATACTTACATTAGCATTAATCTCTTTTTTATTTATTATATATCAAGTTATCACAGTTCATATTCTATATGACCATTTAAAAAATGATTATATTACTATTTGGAGTGAAATTACTGGAAAACTAATTGAACAAAACCCAGAAAATGAATACGAAATAATACAAGCACTTACAAATGATACAGCCAATAAAAAAGATTACTCCAGTGATGGAGAAATGCTATTAAAACAATACGGTCTATCTGCTGAATTGGATTCAAGACTTTTTCCTTATTTAAATAAACATATATCCCAAAACAATATATACATGTTCCTTGGAGCAATAGGGTTCAGCTTAATCCTAATTTTTCTAAATTACTTACAATATAAATCTTTTTTCTTAAAAATTAGAAATGTAACAGCTGCAGCGAATAAAATTATTGAAGGTGATTACACCATTGATATCAAGGAAAATAGAGAAGGTGATCTAGCTAAACTTGCTAATTCTTTTCATAAACTGAAAAATGTTATTAGAAAAAGTATGCATAATTTAATGGAAGAAAAACAATTTTTAATTCAAACTTTACAAGATATTTCTCATCAACTAAAAACACCCCTCTCAACACTAACAGTGAACAATGATATCTTATTACAAGGTAAATTAAATGAACAACAATATCATTTTTTACACAATAATGATGTTCAAATTTCAAGAATCAACTTTTTAATACATAATTTATTAAAAGTTTCAAAAATAGATGCTAGAGCAATACTATTTGAAAAAGAAAACTCTGATATTATTGATACAATTTATGAGGTCATTGCTAGTTTGAACAGTAAATTAAATAAAAAAAATATGAGCATACATTTAAAAACCAATGAAAAAATATCACTTTTCCATGACAGTATTTGGATGCAAGAAGCTTTATTAAATATTTTAAAGAATTCCATTGAACATTCAAATGATAGTAGTTCTATTTATATTGAAGTCACAAACTCTCCTATTCATACTGAAATAATAATTCAAGATTTTGGTGAAGGTATTGCATCAGAAGATTTGCCATATATATTCGATAGATTTTACAAAACAAAAAATTCTAATAAAGAAGGCTCCATTGGAATTGGCTTAGCACTAGCGAAATCAATTATCGAAGCTCACCATGGATTTATTAAAGTAGAAAGTCAAAAACACTCATTCACAAAATTCACAATAACTTTTATGAAGTATTAATAGTTCATAAAAGTTATTGTGAAACCCTAACCCTTGAGTATAATTTTTAAAAATTAATCATCTGTAAAAAAAAGAAATTCGATTAATTTTTCATAAATGACTGTAGAGAAATAACTTTTTCTTTTTAGGGGTAATTAAAAATCTTAGCTTGGTGGGCATAGAGTCACAATATCAAAAAAGAAAACTGTGCGTTTGAACAGAATTTAGACATAAAATAGCCGATTCCTTGCACGCTAAGGGATCGGCTATTTTATTTTACTGTTTTATATAGTGTACAATTTCTCGCTTACGAAGTCTGTGTAGCAATCAAACCAAATCTTACGTTAAGTATTAGTGGGCATCAAAAATAGTAATGACTAATCCAGATTAACATTGGTCTGATTCACAATTAAATATATCAATATGTTAAATGACTAAATAATACAAACGGTATGAAGAGAATTTCTAGTCTTTTCATACCGTTTTACGTTTGTTCTTAAGTTTCATACGAAATTCGTGGAAGGATAGCAGCATCTATTTTATAAATAAGGCTCAAAAATATGGATTTATATTCATTTCACAAAAAGATTTTGAAAACAGAAAAGGATTTGACCTTTAAGGCCAAATCCTTTTTATTATTTCGCAGCAAGTCTTTCTTTCACTTTTGTAGGAAGCTCATCCTGCTTCACTTCTTCCCAATTGGATTTATTTTTAAATACGGTACATGAAATTACCAATAATAAAAAAACCTTCAAATAGGGGCATATTACATTTTCTTATTCTGTGAGATTAATCTAATGATACAATAAAATACAAGTCTCTATTTTAAAGAACTAGAAAACTCAATGTTCTGGTGCTGTAGTCGCACATAATTCCATTACAGTAAAGATACAAAATAAAACATTAAAGCTCTGTTCACGATCTAATCGTCCAAAAATCATCAACGATAAACGCCTCCACTTTTCTCATATAACATCACATCAAATAATATATTCAACAAGTCTGTTATAAAAAAAGCGAGGCGCATGCCCCACTTAAAATTGAAATCCAACCTTTTTACTATCATCTTTAGCTTTTGTCCTTACTTTAAATAGACTTAAGAAGCTTTTTATACCCTAGCTGAATACTATCTATATTGTATGACTTCATAATTTCAAAATACCTTGTTTCGTTTGTTGTAGAATTGAAAAATGAATCTCTTCCATCTCTAGTAAGCTGATATTTTCCCTTTTCAGTAAATTCAGCTCGTATTTTATACTTTCCTTCTTCTACCTCAAAATAGTAATGAGCTTGCCCATTTTGTAATCTAGACACTATTTTTTCTTCAACTATTTCTTCATTTTCATTAATTAAATATAACTTTATTTCACCTATTTCAGGTGCGATTGTTTGTTCCTCAGGATCAATCCAACCATCCTCATTTTCATCAAACCAGATATAACCAGAAATAGTCCCTTTCTCTGGATCCCAAACCTTATCCATCTCTTCTGCGAATGCTAAATTTTTTGGTAAAAATAATGTAAAAATGAATAATAAAACTGACATACATGTTATAGATTTAATTGTTTTCATCAATATCATCACCCAATCCTATAATATTTAACAAGAATATATAAATATTAATACGATATACATTATACTACAAGACTGGTTTTATTACCCAATATTTATTATAATTGTAATAACATAAGCAATTTATTAATAAGATAAATATCTAATTTAATGAATTACTAGATAAAAATTAATTCTCGTATGGTAATCCAAACTTTTTCCACTCAAGAAATCCGCCTTTTAAATTAACTACTTCCTTTATACCAGCTCTTTGTAAAAGACTAACTTATTATAAAAATAACTCACTCATTATGGAGGTTACTATTTTAAATAACTTGCACTCTAACATAGAATACATGAGTTTCTCGATGTAAATAAGAAAAACGGCGAACCCACCCCGTAGGAAAATCCGCCGTCACAAATAACTGATTATTACACACCTAATTTTTCTTTTACCTTCGTAGGAAGCTCATCTTTCTTCACTTCTTCCCAAGCTGTTACATAGTAAAGAGTCCATAATCCTTTTACTGATAATCCACAATCACGAAGGATTTTAGCTAATAACTCAACATATTTATCATAGCCATGTTTGAATTTCTCGCAATCTCTCGTTTCACATAATTCTGCTTATCTACAAATATACAGAAGGACCACCCATAAGCCTTACAACATCAATATCAAATCTACGGGTTGTGCAAAATGAAAAAGGAGTATTATTTTATATAGAAAATAATCAAAAACGTCCATTTATTAACACCGTAGCATTTCGCAAATTTAAATTTTCAATTCAAGATATTATTAAAGTTTCACAACGTAGTTTAGATCAATTTTTAGATGGACCACCTATTTATCCGAATGTATCTAATTACACGATCATACCGGAAGGAAAAGTTTTTATCTATCATCACAAATATTTCATAATGACAGATTCCATGCTTCATCCTAAAGATAAAGGCATATTGCAAAAACTTTATTTATTAAAGAACTGTATACCAACTTCAAAAAGTAATTTATCCTACTTTAAAATGGCCCCCCCCTATTTCATCATATCCGTCTTACCTAGCCGAAAAATACTTAGAATAGTACCAAGAAGGAGTATTATCAATAAAACAAAAGAAAAAGCTCCTGAGCCTACAGTATTATTAAAGGATTAAACGGATTGATAGAAAATGAACTAAATAAATTATTATAAAAAGAGGACGCAAATAAAAATGCTTCCTCTTTTTATGTCAAATCAAACTAATACATTAAAATGCTTTTCATTAATCCGAATAAGTAATGTTTTTAAGCAAAATATTATCTAACATCTTAGCTGTTACAATAAGTATATTCGCATAATTCACACCTATAACAAGTATTACATATTGCTTATTTTCCGTTACCTTTTTCTGTATATAATAATAAAAAATTGTGAAATTTTATCGCATTATGTAAGACGCTTGATATTAAATATATTACTTTTACTATGAACTAAATGTATTTTATAGGACTTTTCCAGATAAACAAGGTGCTAAATTGATTCTTAAGAAATCATTACTATTACATTTATCTAAAAATTTAAAAAATACGTGTAGATATATATCATCTTAAATATATATAATTAACTTTAATTTTCTGACACAATTTCACATTATTCTTAAACTAATTTTTACGTACATTATGAAAAAATTGTACCGTGTCAGTCTTGAAAAGATTATATATCATAACTTTAAGAGAGGAAGGAAAACTATGAAGATGAAAAGAAAAAGCATCATGACAACAGCCCTTGCAGCTACATTAGCTACAGGTGCACTACCTACTACCTCGGTATTTGCTGCAGAAAAAGAGGTTCCTATTCAACAAAAAGAGGCACAAATGAGTATTCAACCTTTTGCACAAAACAATTTGGAAACAGCCGTTCAAGCTGCCTTAAACGGTCCAGAAGTCAAAAAAATCAAAGTATTTGAACATGAATTTAATGTGAAAGAAATAGAAGTAGTAAATCTAGGTGCAGGAAAAAATATGTTAAGGGGCAAATTTCTCATCATTTAAGTTTTCGTCCAGATGATCAATTTTATTATGGGTTTACCGTACAAGATGGAAAGGTACTAGATAAACCTGTATTTAATATTGATAGAGGTGGTTGGACACCATTTGCTGCTCCACTTTTATCAATTCTTGCTGCGTATAATGGAATTCCAGTTAATCCAAATGATTTAAATACACTTGGTCAGCAGATTGGTAAAGTTATAGATGGAAGCTGGGAACATGCAGCCCAATCAATCGCAACTGTAGTTAGTCTAAGTTTTAACAAGTAGGATTTCCCAATTTTTATTAGCATTGTAGAGATCCACTTTTCGTAATTAGCCTTATTATAAGAGATTCTAAAACAGCTATTAATAAATTTTTACCACTCAGTCACATTATCTTGATTTGTTTACCACCTAATCATTCATTATATGTCATAAAATAGAAGTCTTTTTTAAGGCTTCTGTTTTGTTTGTATACAATACGAGCAACGGTTGGTTTTTGGAGGCTATATTTCGATTTTTCAAGAATACGTTTGGCTATTAGGTACAATTTATAAAAACAAATTATTAAAGTCTCAAATAACTTACTCCCCCTATTTTTAATTATTATCAACTCCAAAAATTTATTACCTTAAGAATGAAAAACAATAAATATAGTAAAAAATCTTCTAGCGATTATTTAAAAGTCAGGAGAGATCAAATGAAGAAAATAAAAATGAGAAATTCCATTAAAATTAGCATCCTCACTTGTATTACACTAGCAAGTTTAAGTACACCATCTACTATTTTAGCTGATAGTCATTCAGGTTATTCCTATGAATCCAATATAGGATATCAAAATCCAGCGTGGATGTCGAAAATAGAAGATTCTACAAAATTAAGTGAAATATCTATTCCAGGGACTCATGGTACTATGGCTTTACATGGAGCAAGCTTTCTTGATGAAAATTTGACAAGAAATCAAACTATGAGTCTATCCCAACAATTAAATTCTGGAATCCGATATGTAGATATGCGTGTTAAACGTGGAAAAGATTCTTTTGCAATGTATCATGGCATTGTAAATCAAAAAGCTATGTTTGAAGATGTATTAAAAGAGACAATTCAATTTTTAAAAGATCATCCAACAGAAACAATATTAATGCGCCTAAAAGAAGAAACTACTCCTGAAAGCGGCTCTCTATCATTTGAGGAGATATTTTTAAAATATAAAAACGTTAATGCTTCATATTTTTGGAACCCTAATTCCGTACCAACTTCAGATAGAAATAACCCTGCTTTAGGAGATACCCGCGGGAAAATTGTAATCTTACAAAACTTTACATCCACTCAATTGTACGGTATTGATTACGAAGGTTTGAATATACAAGATAAGTTTGAAATTGGAAGCGGACCAGATGAAATATATGCAAAATGGATTGAGATAAAAACCCATCTACAAAATGCAAATACTAACTTTAATAATGGAAAAATTTATCTCAACCATTTTAGTGGTACAGGAGGCGCAGCAGCATTTTTAAATAATGTATATCCTTGGTTTATTGCAAGCGGCAAAGAGAGCAGAAATACTGATAGTAGTCCTAAATTAATTCAAACGAATTCCACAAATGCATGGAGTGATTTCCCTCGCGATAGAAACGAACAAGTATACTATGGAGGAATGAATACACTTGGGACCGAACTCTTACAACAAGGCATCATTAAACATTCTGGTATCATCGCAGCTGATTTTCCTGGTCCAGGTTTAATTGGTAGTATCATTAAATTAAATGGTATACATTCTAATGAAAAAGAAATATTAATTTCGCAAACATCATCTGAATCTAGTCCATTATCCGGACAACAAAATCGATCCAGTCAAAACTTTAAAATTGATAGTTTACCTGTAGGTACCAAAGAATTAAAATGGGTTATTGAGCCTTCAGAAAAAGATTATTCTTCTACTATCTCTTTCAATGTAATGATTGATGTTTCCCTTGGAATAGATTCTACTCGTTGGAAAAACATTTCACATGGATCTAGGACTGAAGCTTACACAAATACTAAATATTATATTGCAAGTCCAATTGGTGCCACTAGCAAATTCACAGTGAAAATATATGCTATTACAAATTAAAAAATAAAGAATCCAAATGAAATTCCTTTTTGATGGAATACCATTCGGATTCTTTTTTGATTTTAATTCGTTAACATTAGGATGATGATTAAATTTATTTATATACCATTTAAACCATTAGATAATTCATGTTTGGAACGGCCCTTACTTTTTAAAGAGAAATTCAAAATTGTTAACTACCTTTTCCACCTTATCATTTATTCAAAACTGGCTTCCAAAGCGATAAGGCAAAAATCCAATTTGAGTCACCATTTCCTTGATGATCTTGAACCGCTTCATACACTTTTCCCTCATGTACTACTCTATCACCCTTAGTATATGCTTTTCTTGCATCCCATTTTTCATATGTGGAATCCTCTGATTTTGTTGTTACATTCAAAACATCACTTCTACTAGATTCATTTCCAGCTAAATCAACCGCCGTCACTACATATTTATACGATGTATTAGCCTTCAAATCTTTATCCATAAAGGATGTATTAGCAGCTATCCCAATTTTATTCATAACCCCAGCGCTTTCTCTATATACAATATAATGGTCTACGCCTACATTATCTTCAGACGGACTCCACATCAAGTCAACAGTTGTTGCTGTTGTACTCATACTATGTAATCCTTTCGGTTGAGTCGGAGCTTCTATATCTGGGATTTCATTTGTGGTCTTAACCTTTAGTTCTTCACTTTCTTTTGATATGTTTCCAGCAGAGTCTAACGCCTTTATTGTATAGGTATATTCCGTATTTGCTTTTAGTTTTTTATCAATAAATGTTGTACCTGGTACCGTATCAATTACTTCCCCATTGCGTAACACTTGATATTCCTTTACACCTATATTATCCGTAGAAGCCTTCCATGTTAGTGCAACACTATTGGCAGTAACTTTAGACGCATTTAATTCAGTTGGTTGACTTGGAGCTACTGTATCGGGAGTTTCATTATTTACTAGATTTACATCAATAACATTATAAAACGCATTTGACGTATCTGCTACATCCCATACAGCTAAAATAACATGATAACCATTGCGATCAGTTGGTACATTAATTGTATGTGTTAAATTATTTGATGCGGCAGAACCATCATGTTTCACAGTTCCAATTGGTTCTAATTCAGCACGTGTTAATGGTTTATTAGGATCCCATCCCTTTTTTGTAATGTAATAATGCCAATTACTTGTAGGATGTGCAGCTGTATATTTCCATGTAAAGGTATTTGCTCCACCCTTAATCGTGTTTTTGAACCAGCGATTTGATGTTTGTTGGTCAAGAATTCCTCCAAACAGTCCTCCTGCCGAAGCGATTTTTCCATCAATCGGTCCCCCATCTGGGAATCCTTTAGGTGCTTCTAGGCTTTGAGGTTCGTACATTATATTTCCACAATTTAAATTCAGTGCTCCATAATTCTGACTACATAAAGCAGCACGGCTACTTGGCTTTTCAACAAATCCATGTGCATAAGCACTTTGAGGAATCATAGTAATAGCCGTTACCCCTGCAGCTAAAACACAAGCACCAATTCCTTTTTTACTTTTTCTTAATCTTTCCAATTTAGATGTTAATTTCAAATTCATTCTTGTCCCCCCAATATATTATTGTTATCGCTAATATAATAGCAATATAGAGATAAACGAACAAATTACTAATAAATATACTAATACCTCTCATACATTGGTACGTTTATTATTATTTTTAATCTCATATAAAAATAAAATAAATACAATAAGTCTATTTTGTAACATTATGTTTTTAAAAAAGAATAAAAACTTTGTTTAATTTCACAAAAAATTCAAATATTAAAACAGATAATTAAATCATGTAGGAAAAATAATTTTTTTATATTACAAAAAAGCAAAAAAAGTCTGGAAGAAACCGATTATACCCGTTTCTTCCAGACTTTCACTTCTTTTATAACACTCACAAATCCCTTAACCTTAAACATATACACTTGAGGTTTAAAACCCACATAATCAATATAACCTATATGTTGACTAGCTTCTAAATGTTAAAATTCATAAATTAATAGTAACAGAACAATTAAAACAAGCCATTTAGCAAACACATATAATATTCTTACTAATTCAATCTAACGCTTAATTACTTATAAAATGACTTAAGGTATCTAGCTTAACTGTATTTTCTTTATTAATAACCATTGTCTATCCTGCATTTTCTTACTTTAAGCAGATTATCAAGAGATTGTTAATATTTAAGGAGAAAATATTTGAAAACCCATTTTTCATTATCATATTCTAAAAATTTATTATATTATTTTTATCTAATAAGGCACAGAAACAACGGGTAAACTTCAGTGTGCTTGAGAAACGTTCTTAGGGTGAAACGTTTAAAGGGTACTTTAGTACTGAGTTTTTATTAAATGTTCCTGTACCTAATATTTAAATTAACGTATGTCAAAATATTTTACAATACGAGTGTTAAACGTTACATATTTCTATATAAAATGATACATTTCATCAGCACGCCTCCCTAATATTTATGCTAAATATAGAAAATTCAGCTCGTTAGGATTTAATTTTAAAATTCTCATAAAAGCATATGATAGATTAGGCACGTAATTGTCACAAATTAATAGTCTATCTACTTTTTAATTACCTATGAAAACTCTATTACCGCTTTATTATTTACTCCTAAACCAAAGCACATCTATACCTACAATTTCTTAAAACTCTTTTAGATAATATTTCAAAAGAGTCGATAGTTTTATTTTTTTTATTTTTTTATTGTACATTTGTGCATTTGATGTTAGGATTATGCCTATTAAAATTGAATCCTAACGATTCTTCTTTATAATTTCCATATTTTAATTGTTAAATAAAAATATAGATTCTGATATATATTCAAAATCAGACCGAAAATATCTTTATTTTACAATGATGTCGTAGCATACCTTTAGAATGGAAAGATATATGCAACAACGTGTTAAGGGGTTACAGGAGGAACAAAAATGAGAGACTTTTTTGATGATAAGTACAAAAATATTGAATTAAAAAGGAGGTTAATCAATTTAATAAGTGAAATTAGCGAATTCAAAGGAAAATTAGCTGCTTATCAGGAACAAAACCCTGACATATTTAATAGTTTAGAAAAAACTATACCACTACATTACATAAAAAATTTCACAACTATTTATGAGGATATAAAAGTTCCTAATAAAAGATTAAAAGAACTTATTTTAGATGATATAGTACCTCAAAATATTTCTGAAGATGCTATTTTTTGTTATTATCAAACACTTTCTTTTGTACATAAAAACTCCTGTACTTTATCAATTAATCCAGCAACTATACAGGAATTACATTTTCAACTAATACATTACCTTACCTCTGACAGTGCCAAATGGCGTGAAAAACCTTTTATTATTCCAGGTATTCCTGAGCATGGAATGCACTTGAATAGTTACCGCATTCTTCCGCATGAACTCATTCCACAGTTTATGGAGCAATTATGTGATCAATACAACTCATTAAATACTAGTAAGGGGCTACATTCACTTTTATTAATAGCTCGTTTTATATTAAATTTTTATTGCATAGTCCCTTTCAATCAAGGTAATAACAGGCTGGCATTTATGTTAATGCAATTGCTGTTAATTAAGAGTGGACATACATTTGTAAAATATGTATGTTTGGATAAATATATTAAGAAAAATGAATCTGATTATTACAATTCGATTTATAAATCTTCGGTCAATTGGTACTGCGAGGAACATAATAATAGCTTTTGGTTAAAAACGTTTTTAACAATTATATTAGAGGCTTACAAAGATCTTCATAACACAGTTCTAGATTCTATATGTAAACATACTAAAGTTGAGAGAATTCAAGATTTTATACTTAAACAAAAACAACCTTTTACTAAGGAGAGTATTCGTAACACTTATCCAGACATTGCAGAAAGTACAATCAGTAAGGCTTTAAATTCCTTGCAAGTGTTTGGCCATATTAAGCTAGTTACAAAGGGAAGAAACGCAAAGTGGATTAAAATTTGACCATACTTTCAATACACCTGAGGTTTAAAAATTCAATTATAATCTTATCATTGAATTTCATTTTAATTTTAAGCTAATATTACTTTTTTAGTTATTTCTAATTCCAACAAAACATTTTATAGGAAAAGGTCCGCTTCCCCCGCCTTTTCCTATAATAAAATGAAATATAAACATAAAATAATTGTCGAAAAAAGTCTTATTTTAATATTTTTTCTTTATTTTCTGGTTGTAAACGCTTCTATTTCGTGTTACGATCTTAATCAAACAATAGATGGTCATAAAAATGAAAGTATTTCTTTCCCTTAGAAACATATAAGCGTACGGTAATATCATGAAAATAAGGCCAAAGGAATATTTGATACCTACCAAAATAATTAATAAGAATTTTGCCGCGTTATTTTTCTGATTATTAAGAAAATACATTTTGTCCCTAAACAAAATTTGTTAGTGCGCAAGATTCAAATACACTAGAACACCCAAATAAATGAAATATCCTTTTTCATTGAGCATTAAGGTATGGAAAAAGAATTCTTCCTACAAAATTCAGATGATTAACTTAAAGGCATCTAAATTACTACCTTAATCGCCATCTATTGTTGATAACATATTTACCAACTATGAAAAAGAGCCTATCAATGGTTCTTTTTTGTTATAATCATTGAAATTTTAATTCTATCTTGAAACTTAGATTTTCACACAAATTACCTCTACTTTTTTCCTCTCAATTATTGAATTAATAATATAGCACATCAAATTTATCAATTCTTACATCCAATTCGATTAAATTAATGAATAAAATTCAATTATATAAAAATAATAACTACAACTAATCGGTATATATTAAAGAGGTGTCAATTTTGTCCTTAAATGAAGAGACCTTAGAAACTAAGACATATAAAACCATTGAAAAGATCGAAACAAATAACCTAAAACAACTTAAAAATACACTAGATAATATCTTTGATATTAGTGCAGATTTGATTGAACATCCTTTGCAATTAAAAACAAACACGAATATTTTACTTTATTATTTTGAAGGCCTTACAGATGGTGTTGCATTAAAAGCCAATGTTGTTACACCATTATTACAAGAAGTAAATGAAGACAGTCAAATTTTTAATTCTAATATTATTGCTACTCATACAAAAATCGTATATACATGGAATGAAATTAAAGAAGGATTACTTGAGGGTCAATGTGTACTGTTTATGGAAGGAGAAAATCGGTCACTTCTAATAAATACAAAAGGCTGGGCAGAGAGAGCCATTCAAGAACCAATTTCAGAAGTTACTATTAAAGGCTCACATGATGGTTTTATTGAGAATGTCACAAAAAATATAGGCCTAATTCGTCGATATATTCCTTCTACAGAGTTAAAAATCAAAAAGCTGACGATTGGAGAACGAGCCACTTCTTTAGTCTATTTAATTTACTTAGGTGATGTAGCAAACGCAGATGTAGTCCAAGAAATAGAAACTAGAATCTGCAAAATCAAAACAGATGCGGTATTAAGTATTGGAGAGCTATCTAATTATACAAAAGATCAAAATTGGACTCCTTTTCCACAGGCTTATTTAAGCGAACGTCCAGACGCCATTTCAAACCATATACTTGATGGGAAAGTAGCAGTGTTAATGGATAGATCCCCTGGTGCTATGGTTGTTCCTATGAATTTGATTGGATTTTTTCAAACCCCAGATGACTATAATATTCATTGGCTCATTGCATCTTTTTTTCGCTTATTACGATTTGCAGGATTTATTATAGCTATTTTTTTACCCGCATTTTATATTGCTATAGTATCCTTTCACTTTGAGATCATTCCTATAGATTTATACACTTCTATTGCAACGTCAAGAGTTAAGGTCCCCTTCTCTCCCTTATTGGAAGCTTTTATAATGGAAATTACACTGGAAATGCTACGTGAAGCTGGTATTCGCTTACCACAACCTATTGGACAAACTATTGGTATTGTTGGAGGGATTGTAATTGGACAGGCGGCTGTTCAAGCTGGACTTGTGAGTAACGTTATGGTTATTATCGTATCTATTACAGCCATTGCATCATTTATTGTTTCTAATTATGATTTATCAAGTTCTATACGCCTTATTCGTTTTCCAATGATGTTATTGGC
>NZ_JASNGE010000028.1:0-58463 GCF_030164735.1 Bacillus sp. RB3 | reverse complement strand
CACGTTGTTTGTTTCGTTCAGTTTTCAAAGAACTACTTGGTCGCTCATTTGCGACTTCCTTATGTTAACATTTTCGTTTTTCGATGTCAACTAAGTTTTTCAATTTCTTTTTGTCGTTTTCTGCGTTTCCGCATCAGCGACGGTTATTAATTTAACATATACAAACTATTAACGTCAACACTTTTTAATAAAAAATTCTTTTTCTTACATAACGAATACATTCTTCTGTGTTAGCTACTCTCCGGAATAAACAGAAAATGATTTTATATCTTTCTTCCATGGCTTTTTTTACAACTTCATGAATACGCTCATCTTCAAAATCAAATAAAAGTTCCTCTAATTCTCTCTTCAATATGTATTCCATTTCTTTTCTCTCTTCTTTTGTCAACATCAGCCCAAGCAAACAATCACCTCAATAATTCCTTACGCAACAATAAACGTTCCGCTCATTTTCAATTATCACAATCCTATCATCCATTATATCCACTACTTACGATATTAATCCTTTGTTCTCTTTTTTATATTTACAGCATATATGTAACTGAAAAGGATTGGACAAAGGGGCGTAATATTATGTTTTTCTTTTTTATTACGAGTAAGAGAAATTTTAAACACATTAGCTTAATAGTGATACTGTCCTTATTTACAGCATGGCTACTCTTTTTAAAAACATATTCACATGAATCTGCTTTTTCAACTGCTACAGGCCCTAAAGTAATTTACAAAGGAGACACCGCTAAAAAGCAAGTTGCATTTACGTTTGATATTAGTTGGGGAGACAAAAAAGCAATTCCAATCCTAGATACTCTTAAAGAAAGAGAAATTAAGAATGCAACATTCTTCCTTTCTGCTGCATGGGCCGAAAGACACCCCGATATTGTAGAGCGAATCATGAAAGACGGACACGAAATCGGTAGTATGGGGTACAATTACACATCCTACACTTCTCTAGAGACAAATGAAATAAGACGAGACCTTTTACGAGCACAAGATGTTTTTACGAAACTTGGTGTAAAACAAGTCAAGCTGTTACGTCCACCTAGTGGCGAATTTAACAAAGCAACCCTTAAAATCGCAGAATCACTTGGATACACCGTCGTGCATTGGAGTAATAATTCAAACGATTGGAAAAACCCAGGTGTAAATAACATCGTTTCCACTGTCTCTAATAATTTGAAAGGTGGAGATATCGTCTTATTACACGCATCCGATTCTGCCCTTCAAACAAATAGAGCTTTACCGCTGCTCCTGCAAAAAATAAAAAGGGATGGATATGAGCAAATATCCGTATCACAACTTATTTCCAACACAAGTACGAAAAGTGAAGATGTGAAGTAGCTTCTTCCCTACCACTCTTCACGCATAAAAAGCTCTACTACCTTTCAAGAAGGTGGTAGAGCTTTTTTAATCATACCATTTCCAGCATTATAACTGCTGGTGTATAAAATCTCTCTATTAAGCTGATTTACTTGTTTTTCCGATTAAACGATGTAATACAAGTAATTGATATGCGTTACATAACAATAGCGGTATAACCATTAAATATAACCAATCTGTATCATTAATCCGAAGCGCCGGTACCCATTCAAGGATCGTTACAACAACCATAAAGAACAGAGCTGGCACAAATGCTTTTTTATTTGTTTCTTTGCTTTTTACATAAGCAACAATTGCTCCAAACACAAATAATATTCCAGCAACAAGTATGTTATTCCCTAACGAGACTTCCCCATTTGCAATAAGTACAGATCTTAAATACACAAAATCAAATAATACGAATGCAATAAAGAAGAGCTGGACTGCATTCCATAAAGAAGATGAGCGGAACATCCCTAGTCCAAAACGGTGGATTGTTAAATATGCAAAGAATCCCATTTGACTTATAACACTAAAAATAAATCCTACACCCATCAGCCAGAAAGATACTGCTAAAATCTCCTTACCGTCGAAATTTTGAAAAAATTTATTGTACTTGTCCCACTCCAAAACAAAACCAATAATAACTGTGCTAATTCCACCAAGAAACAACGTCGTTAAAAATAGTCGTACCCACTTGCGGCTATTCACAACACATCCCCCATTATTCTTATATTTCTAATTAAATTGTATCAATGACAATTTCAAAAAGCTAGCCATGTTCATGTATAAATTCCTTAAAGATATTTATATTAAAAAGAGAGAACTGTGCTGAAAGGAGTTCCAACTTATGAAACGGATGCTATTCATTTTCGTTTCTTCTTTTCTACTTATCGCACTTGCAGCATGCGCACAAGGAAAAGAAACGAAATCCGAACTAGATTACGACCAAACAAAGAAAATGATTGTTGATATTTTAAAAACAGATCAAGGTAAGAAAGCTATTCAAGATGTATTAACTGATGAAAAAATGAAACAAGCACTCATACTAGATGAAACAGTAGTAAAGAAAACGATTGAAGATGCCATGGTATCCGATAAAGGGCAACAATTCTGGGAAAAGCTCTTTAAAGATCCTGAGTTCTCATCGAAGTTCGCTAAAAGTATGGGGAAAGAACAAACCCAATTAATGAAAACCTTATTAAAAGACCCTGAATACCAAGCAGGCGTTATAGAAATTATGAAAAATCCTGAAGTAGAAAAAATGATGTTACAAACAATGAAGAGTAAAGAATACCGTCAATATCTACAACAAGTACTAACAGAAACTGCTGAAAGTCCACTCTTCCAAGCCAAGATGATTGATATCATTAGTAAAGGTGTGCAAAAAGCTGAAAAAGGCGGATCTGGTAAGAAAGAAGCAGGCGGTGACGGTGGTTCTCAAGGCGGGAAGAAGGAAGAATAGTAAAAAATAATAACTATAATAACGAGTGGACAATTTATACATTGTTCACTCGTTATTACTTTATCTTGCTATTAACAGACGAAATGGCCCCCTCTAGTTAAGCGAAAGGTTTACTAGCAACAAAAGCCTTATTGTTGTCAGTAACAGGTGAACCCCACTGATTAAAGTTTCACTTTATTTTTGTGTAACAGCTGTTCTATCAATTACTGTTTCAGCTATTTTACTATAAATAATGCCCGTTGTATGTGTATCTTCATATACTGAAGGAGCAAAGTCTTCTTTATTCCAATCGGGTTGTTGTAGCGGAATGCGACCAAGAACATTCGTTTGTAATTCGGTAGCTAACTTATCTCCCCCGCCTTTTCCAAATACATATTCTTTCTCACCAGTTACCTTACTTTCAAAATATGCCATATTCTCAACAACACCAAGAATACTATGTTCAGTGCGCAATGCCATCGCTCCAGCACGCGCTGCTACAAACGCAGCTGTTGGATGAGGCGTCGTTACAATAATCTCTTTGCAAGATGGCAACATTGAGTGCACATCTAACGCAACATCACCTGTGCCTGGTGGCAAATCTAGTACTAAATAATCTAAATCGCCCCATTCTACTTCTGTGAAGAAGTGGTTTAACATTTTCCCAAGCATAGGTCCTCTCCAAATAACTGGTGCATTATCCTCTACAAAGAAGCCCATTGAGATTACCTTTACACCTAAACGTTCCACCGGAATTATCTTGTCACCTCTTACGATAGGACGTTTTTCTATCCCCATCATGTCTGGCACACTAAAACCGTAAATGTCCGCATCAATAATACCAACTTTTTTTCCTAAACGAGCTAAAGCAACTGCAAGGTTAACGGAAACAGTTGATTTTCCCACGCCACCTTTTCCACTCGCTACTGCTAAGAATGTTGTTTTTGAATTAGGTGACAATAAAGATTCACTTTGCTCTTCTTCTTGTTCCGGTGCAAACTGAGCTAATTCCTCTTCTGTAAATTCTGCAAAACGAAGTCCAACTGTTGCTGCCCCAAGTTCTTTTACTAACTTTACAATTCCAGACTGCAACTGCATTTGTTCCGCTGTACCGGTTTTTACGATTGCAATTTTGACACTCACATGTTCCTTCTCTGGCTTGACTGTTACCTCTTTAATTGCACTTGTTTCTTTTAATGTTTTATGTAAAAACGGATCTACAATCCCTTCTAACGCTTCAACCACTTGCTCTTTCGTTATCATAATTAGCCCAGCCCCCTGTATGAAAAATAACGTAATGTTAATTGAATTTATCTCTGCTTATCCTTGAAATAAATGCGTTTACATTTCCAGTATAACATATTTTCCGAAAACTTCGTTAACGAGAGAAGCTCAAAAAAATCCTCCTTATTCTGGAGGATTTCCTTTTTCCGTGAAATAACGTAATATACCACGGTATATTGCAGCTGCTACCTTTTGCTGATATTTCTCCGAATTTAACATATACCTTTCGTTCACATTCGATAAAAAGCCAGCTTCAATTAAAGCACCTGGTGTTTTAGAATACTTTAATAAATATACATGCGAAATTGTCTTAGCAGAACGATTCGTGTTTTCTAAACTTGTTCTCAATTCAGCCTGTATAAATTTTGCAGCACGTTCATTTTCAATCGAAGAGCGGTAATAGAACGTTTGTGCGCCTTTCGATCCACTACTAGTTAAAGCATTTAAATGAATACTTGCAAAAAAGTCTACATCAGGTTTATTGATGATTTCTACACGTTTTTTTAAATCCTCTGCTTTACGTCTACTATATGACTTTGTATCTTTGTTAGCTAAATCATAATCTCCCTCACGCGTTAAAATAACTAGTGCACCTTGTTCTTGTAAATAGTCTTGTACCTTTTTTGTAATTTCAAGCGTAATATCCTTTTCTATAATATCCTTTCCACCAACAGCCCCTCCATCTGGTCCACCATGCCCAGCATCTAATACAATTACTTTCCCTGATAAGGGTAAATTCCAAGCTCGCCACGATTTTGTAATTTGAAATTCTTGTTTAACTAAAAAAAACAATACAACCGCAGCGAGTGCAAAAGAGATAATTCGAATTCTCTTCATACCTTTCCTCCTCCAGCTAGTCCCTCTAATTACTTATATGGGACAAGAGGAAAGTTTATGCTTGTCTTAATGAAGCTTTAATCGATATCTTCTTTCACCTTTTTCATACCCTTCTTGCCACCACAATCCTATAAACTGCTGACAAGATTCAAAAAGTAATTCCTCATCTTTCAACTTTATTTCTCGCATAGTCATACTCGTTAAAAATTGAAATAGCGTTTCAGTTAATTGTTGTTCTTCTTCTAAAGCTCTATATTTCACATCAAAAATCGATTCACCATAATAACCAAATTTGCTGTATCTCGCTCCTAATAAATAAGATTCTATCCCTAATTCAATACAGTAATCTTCATACTGACGATGAAGCTCTTGCATTTGAAAGGCATCACGAATATTTGAACGCAATGTTTTTAATGATAACTCCCGCAACATCTTCCGCTCGTATTTTAACTGCTTTTCTTTTTGTTTTTCTTGTAAGCTGACAATGACATTCATAGTACTTATAAACCTCCCTAATACGTATTAGTCTAAACTTCTAAAGAAGAAGCATACGCGTGGCGGTAGCACTAAAATATTCCAAGCTATAAAAATTGCAAAAGAGGAATGAAACATAAAAAAACCCCAACCAAAATGGTTGGGGTTTGTAGTTCGCAAAAATTAACGTTTTGAGAACTGAGGTGCACGACGTGCGCCTTTAAGACCGTATTTTTTACGCTCTTTCATACGTGCGTCACGAGTTAATAGACCTGCACGTTTTAGTGTTAGACGGTATTCTGGATCAGCTTTTAATAAAGCGCGAGAAATACCGTGACGAATAGCACCAGCTTGACCAGTGTATCCACCACCATTTACGTTTACAAGTACATCGTAGTTACCTAAAGTTTCTGTTGCAACTAGAGGTTGTTTCACTACTTCACGTAATGCAGCAAATGGGATATAGTTTTCAAAATCACGACCGTTAATGATAACGCGTCCTTCGCCTGGAACTAGGCGTACGCGCGCTACTGAACTCTTACGACGTCCAGTGCCATAGTATTGAACCTGTGCCAAAGTAAGCCCTCCTTTAATTAATTATCCGCGAAGTTCGTAAACTTCTGGTTTTTGTGCTTGGTGTGGATGCTCTGCTCCAGCATACACGTTAAGTTTCTTAGAAACTTGACGGCCTAAGCGTCCTTTTGGAAGCATGCCTTTAATTGCAAGCTCTAACATTTGTACAGGGTAGTTTGTACGCATTTCAAGAGCTGTTCTTTGCTTAAGTCCACCTGGGTGGTTAGTGTGACGGTAGTAAATTTTATCGTTTAATTTATTACCTGTTAAATGAATTTTCTCAGCGTTAATAATAATTACATGATCACCCGTGTCAACGTGTGGTGTAAATGTAGGTTTGTTTTTACCACGTAAAATGGATGCTACTTCACTAGCAAGGCGACCTAAAGTTTGACCTTCAGCATCAACCACATACCATTTACGCTCAACTTCGTTAGCTTTTGCCATAAAAGTCGTACGCATGTGTTTCCCTCCTCGTTATCTTTTCCATAGAAAAAATCTATTGTTTATCTTAAACACGATTTCCTTCCGGGGCTAATCGTGGTTTTAGAAACAATACCATATGTTATGATATACTTTTGAGTTTCTAATGTCAAGCAAATGTTACACCAGGATTAGTTGTTATAGTTTACCTCCCATAAGTAAAGCCCATGACCTGGAGCCATCTTTCCAGCAAACTGACGATTTTGTTTCGCTAAAATCTCTGGAATGCTATCAGGATCAAGCTTTTCTTGCCCTACGCTAAGTAACGTACCAACAATAATTCTGACCATATTATATAAAAATCCATTACCTACAAAACGAAAAATTATTTCATCATTTTGTTCAATTAACTCGATTTCATAAATTGTTCGCACTTTATCTTTTTTGTCAGTTTTTGCCGAACAAAAAGAAGTGAAATCATGTGTTCCAATAAAATAAGGAATTGCTTTTCTTATAGAGTTGATTTCGAGCGGGTATGGATATTGATATACGTAATTTCTACGGAATACATCCGCAGTCTTTGATAATAATACACGATAACGATATTCTTTTTTCTCAACACCGTAACGTGCATGAAATTCTTCTGTTTTTTTCTCTACTTGCCTAATAACAATATCATCTGGCAACATTGTGTTTAAAGCATTAATCCATTGCCACTCTTCAAGAGACAAAGGAGTATCAAAGTGTATTACTTGTCCTTTTGCATGAACTGTAGAATCTGTTCTACCAGATGCCTGAACACGAACAAGTTCTCCCTTATGCAATTTCTGCAATGCTTTTTCTATCTCCTGTTGAACAGTACGATGGTTCGGCTGAATTTGATAACCACAAAAATGCATGCCATCATATGCAACCGTACATTTTATTCTATCCATTTCTCTATTCTCCATTACGATCGCACCCATGCCAAAATACAAGCTAAACAAAATAAGCTGACAATCGTTACTGTATCGCTTGTTTTCCAGCGTAGTTGCCTAAATTTAGTACGTCCTTCACCACTTTGATATCCACGAGCTTCCATCGCAATGGCTAAGTCCTCTGCACGCTTAAAAGCACTGATAAACAGAGGAACGAGCAGTGAAATAATAGCTTTCATTCTATCTTTTATCGGTCCCCCGGCAAAATCAATACCACGTGACGCTTGTGCTTTCATTATTTTACTCGTTTCATCCATTAATGTCGGGATAAAACGAAGAGAAATTGACATCATTAATGCGATTTCATGAACAGGAACCTTTATACGCTTCAACGGCTTTAATAACGTCTCCAAACCATCTGTAATTTCAATAGGTGTCGTCGTTAACGTTAATAATGTCGTCATTAAAATAATAACGAAGAATCGTACAGAAATGTATATCCCTTGCTCTAATCCTTTTTCATATATCGAAAACCAACCAAGCTGGAATAGTACATCTCCCTCCTTATTTGTAAAAATATGCAGGAAAAATGTAAAAAGAAAAATCCATAAAATTGGTTTTAAGCCCGAAAGTACATAACGAATCGGCACTTTTGCAAAAAATAAAGCAATGAGTGCATATAAAAATAAAAATCCATATGAAATCGCATTATTTGCTAAGAAAACAACAAATACATATAAAAAGACAATCAGCAGCTTCGTACGTGGATCAAGTTGATGAATAAGTGAATTCCCCGGGATATATCTCCCAATAATCAACTGCTGCATGATTCATGACCACCTTTTCGTAACACCTGCACAACTTCATGAGTAAGATCCTCTAAAGATAAGGTAGCCTTTGGAATTGAAATACCAAACTTCTCTTCAATTGCACGTTTATACTTTAATGACATAGGAAGATCCACACCAATTTTCTCTAGTTCATCGGCATGTGAAAATACTTCCTCTGCACTTCCTTGCAAAAAGACCGTTCCTTTATGCATAACTACAATCTGCTCCGCATACTGAGCAGCATCCTCCATATTATGCGTTACAAGGATAACTGTAAGCCCCTTTTCCTTGTGCAGCTTATAAAACATCTCCATAAGTTCGTTCTGCCCTTTTGGATCTAGTCCTGCTGTAGGTTCATCTAATACAAGCACTTCAGGTTCCATCGCCAGTACACCCGCTATAGCAACACGTCTCATTTGTCCACCACTTAATTCGAACGGAGAACGTGTTAACAGTTCCGGTTCTAGCCCTACAAGTTCAATTGCCTTTCTAGCCTTTTGCCTTGCTTCGTCTACAGATACTCCAAAATTAGTAGGGCCGAAACAAATATCTTTCTCCACAGTCTCTTCAAACAACTGATGTTCTGGGAATTGAAAGACAACCCCTACTTTTTTACGTAGTGGCTTTAACTTTTTTTCTTTCTTTCCTGCCGAAATCAAATGTTCACCAATTTGAACTGTACCATTTGTCGGCTGCAATAAACCATTTAAATGTTGAATCATCGTTGACTTACCTGAACCAGTATGACCAATAATGGCATAATAGCCCCCACTTGGAAACGACACATCTACATCATAAAGTGCGCGTCTTTCAAATGGAGTTTTATATTGATAACGATGCTCTACTTTTTGGAATGTAATCTCCAAAGTTCGTTCACCAAGCTTTCCATTGTAAGATGCGTATTTTGCAAGAGAATTTCATTTCTTTTTAATAATTCTGCTATTTTCACTGAAAACGGTACATCTAAGCCAATTTCTTGGAGCATATGAGAGGATTTGAAAATTTTTTCTGGAGTCCCTTCCTCTAATATTTCTCCCTTATTTAAAATAATGACACGATCTGACTGTGCCGCTTCTTCTAAATCGTGCGTAATCGATAACACGGTAATACCTTTTTGAGTAACAAGTTGTCTAACCGTTTCTACTACTTCACGTCTCCCTTGAGGGTCTAACATTGACGTTGCTTCATCTAATATTAAAATAGATGGCTGAAGTGCTAAAACGCCTGCTATTGCCACTCGCTGCTTTTGCCCACCAGATAAGGAATGAGGCTCATCATTAAGAAAATCTTCCATACGGACAAGTCGCAAGGCCTGTTCTAATCTTTCAATCATTTGTTCTCTTGGCATTCCGATATTCTCTAAGCCAAATACAACATCATCTTGCACTGTTGTTCCAACAAATTGATTATCTGGATTTTGAAATACCATTCCAATTTGTTTTCGAACATCCCATACCGTTTCCTCTGATAAAACCATTGTATCATTTACTGTAATAGTCCCTGCTTCTGGCAAAAACAAACCATTCAATAATTTTGCAAGTGTAGACTTTCCTGAACCGTTTTGTCCAATAATAGATACCCACTCTCCCTCATATAAGGAAAATGAAACATCTTTTAATGCATAAGTGGCTGCCCCAGGATATTGAAATGATATATTTTCTATCCGAAGTTTCTCTTTTTTCAATAGAAGGCACCCTTTCCTTCGCACAGTTAGCCTATTTTTATATTTAAAAAAAAGGGCCATGACCAGTTTCTTGAAAAGAACTGTCCTGCCCTTTTAATTATCATTATACTAACTCGATAATTACCATTGGTGCTGCGTCTCCGCGACGTGGACCAATTTTTGCAATACGAGTGTATCCGCCTTGGCGCTCAGCATAGCGTGGAGCTACATCAGCGAATAGTTTTTGAAGTGCATCTTGACCAGTCTCAGCGTTAGCTACTTCATTGCGAATGAAAGCTGCTGCTTGACGACGAGCATGAAGATCTCCGCGTTTACCTAAAGTGATCATTTTTTCCACTACAGAACGAAGTTCTTTTGCACGAGTTTCTGTCGTTTGGATGCGCTCGTTGATAATTAAATCAGTAGCTAAATCACGTAACATAGCTTTACGTTGCGCACTTGTACGGCCTAATTTTCTGTATGCCATTCGTAGTTCCCTCCTTTGTTGATGGGTTTAAATCCTCAGTCGTCTTTACGTAAACCTAAACCTAATTCCTCAAGTTTATGTTTAACTTCTTCTAAGGATTTACGTCCTAAGTTACGAACTTTCATCATATCTTCTTCTGTTTTGTTCGCAAGCTCTTGTACAGTATTAATTCCTGCACGTTTTAGGCAATTATAAGAACGAACAGAAAGGTCTAGTTCTTCGATAGTCATCTCAAGAACTTTCTCTTTTTGATCTTCTTCCTTCTCGACCATAATCTCAGCATTTTGTGCTTCATCAGTTAAACCAACAAAGATATTTAAATGCTCAGTTAAGATTTTGGCACCTAAAGAGATAGCTTCTTTTGGCCCGATGCTTCCATCCGTCCATACATCAAGCGTAAGCTTATCATAATTAGCCACTTGTCCGACACGTGTCTTTTCCACTTGGTAAGTCACACGTGATACTGGAGTATAAATAGAATCAATAGGAATTACTCCTATTGGTTGATCTTCGCTTTTATTTGCATCAGCTGGCGTATACCCACGGCCACGCTTTGCAGTTAAACGCACGCGGAAATGCGCATCTTTTGCTAACGTTGCAATGTGTAAATCTGGATTTAAGATTTCTACATCACTATCGTGAGTAATATCAGCAGCTGTGACAATACCTTCGCCCTGTACATCAATTTCCAACGTCTTCTCTTCTTCAGAGTAGATTTTAAGAGCTAACTTTTTCAAGTTTAAGATGATCGTCGTAACGTCTTCTACTACGCCCTCAACTGTTGAAAATTCATGTAATACGCCATCGATTTGGATAGCAGTAACAGCGGCACCAGGGAGTGAGGATAAAAGAATACGACGTAAGGAGTTACCCAAAGTAGTACCATATCCACGCTCAAGCGGTTCAATTACGAATTTACCATATTTAGCATCTTCGTTAAGTTCAACCGTTTCGATTTTCGGCTTTTCGATTTCAATCATTAACTAAACCCTCCTTCAAAACGTCGAAACTCCGGTTAAACAAAGGTATAACCCCTGTCTAACCGAAAGTCCCCCTTAGGCAGTTCCCGATTGTGCACAACAAGCGATGTTTCTGTACGAAATTTCTCGATAATGCATCATATCCATTATAGACAAAAGGGAAAATTCTATACAGAAAAATTACACACGACGACGTTTTGGTGGACGACATCCATTATGAGGAACTGGAGTAACATCTCTAATTGCTGTTACTTCTAGACCTGCAGCTTGAAGAGCACGAATTGCAGCTTCACGACCAGCACCAGGACCTTTAACAGTAACCTCTAAAGTTTTTAAACCGTGTTCCATTGCAGCTTTAGCAGCAGTTTCAGCAGCCATTTGCGCAGCGAATGGAGTAGATTTACGAGATCCACGGAAACCAAGTGCACCAGCACTAGACCAAGAAAGTGCGTTACCGTGAGTATCTGTAAGTGTTACGATTGTGTTGTTGAAAGTAGAACGAATATGAGCTATACCAGCTTCAATATTCTTTTTCACACGTTTTTTACGAGTGTTTGTTTTACGTGCCATTGTTAGTTCAACCTCCTTTACTTATTATTTCTTTTTATTTGCTACTGTACGACGTGGACCTTTACGTGTACGAGCATTGTTTTTAGAGTTTTGACCACGAACTGGTAAACCACGACGGTGACGAAGACCACGGTAAGAACCGATCTCCATTAGACGTTTGATGTTAAGAGATACTTCACGACGAAGGTCTCCCTCAACTTTAATACGATCGATGATATCACGGATACGTCCTAATTCGTCTTCCGTTAAATCACGAACTCGTGTTTCTTCAGAAATACCTGCTTCAGCAAGAATTTTTTCAGCAGTTGTGCGACCAATGCCGAATACGTAAGTTAAAGAAATAACAACGCGTTTGTCTCGAGGAATATCTACACCTGCGATACGTGCCATTACGAATGCACCTCCTTCTGATTAACCTTGTTTTTGTTTATGTTTAGGGTTTTCACAAATAACCATTACTTTTCCACGTCTACGAATAACTTTACATTTTTCGCAGATTGGTTTAACTGACGGTCTTACTTTCATGTCTCGAACCTCCTTAAAGATTACGGAGTGCTATATTATTTAAAACGGTACGTAATACGACCACGATTTAAATCGTACGGAGATAATTCTACCGTAACTTTGTCTCCTGGTAAAATACGAATGAAGTTCATACGGATTTTACCAGAAACGTGAGCCAATACGACATGCCCATTCTCTAATTCTACTTTGAACATAGCATTTGGCAACGTTTCAAGAACGGTACCTTCGACTTCAATTACATCATCTTTAGCCATTCAATAGTTCTCCCTTCTTCAAATCAGTAACATTTTACACTGCTCTGAAATCCCGGAGAGCCAGCTACTTATAAAGTGGTAAGGATTTCGTATCCTGCTTCTGTAAGAGCAATCGTGTGCTCAAAATGGGCACACCATTTACCATCTACCGTTACCACTGTCCAGTCATCAGATAGTGTTTTTACATATCGTCTTCCTTGATTCACCATCGGCTCAACACAGATGACCATTCCCGGCTTTAATCTAGGGCCTCTATTGGGTGGACCATAGTGCGGGATTTGAGGGTCCTCATGTAAGTCTTGCCCGATTCCGTGACCAACATACTCCCTAACGATCGAGAATCCATTCTCTTCAGCATGGGTTTGAACCGCATGTGAGATATTTGATAATCTCTCGCCTGGTTTTACTTGTTCTAGACCAAGATACAACGATTTTTCTGTGACATCAAGTAGCTTTTGAACAGATTCAGAAATGTTTCCAACTGGATACGTCCATGCAGAATCTCCATGGTACCCATTGTATTTCGCACCAATATCGATACTGATGATATCGCCCTCTTTGAGCTTGCGCTTCCCTGGAATTCCGTGTACAAGCTCTTCATTTACAGAAGCACATATGCTCCCCGGAAATCCGTTGTATCCTTTAAAAGATGGCGTAGCACCATATTTTTGAATCGTCTTTTCCGCTATTTGATCGAGCTCTTTCGTTGTAATTCCTGGAGTAATGTGCTGTTTCAACTCTTGATGAGTCAAAGCAACGATCCTGCCAGCTTCTCGCATGATTTCTATCTCGCGAGGAGTTTTGCAGATTATCATTACGCTAAGCCTCCGATGAGAACATCGATATCAGCAAATACTTTATTGATATCTTGCTCACCATTAATGCTTTGTAAGTAACCAAGCTCTTCGTAGAAATCAAGCAAAGGTTTTGTTTGCTTAATATTTACATCTAAACGATTTGCTACAGTTTCTTCATTGTCATCAGAGCGTTGATATAATTCGCCACCACATTTATCGCACACATCAGCTTTTGCTGGTGGATTGAATTCTAAGTGGTAAGTCGCACCGCACTCTTTACAAATGCGACGGCCTGTAAGGCGTTTTAATAACAACCCTGAATCCACATTAATGTTTAAAACATAGTCGATTTTTTTGCCAAGATCTTTCATAATTTCTTCAAGAGCTGATGCTTGTGCAACAGTTCGTGGGAAACCGTCTAGTAAGAAACCTCTTACGCAGTCGTCTTGACTTAAACGTTCACGAACGATTCCGATTGTAACTTCATCTGGAACAAGTGCACCTTTATCAATAAAAGATTTTGCTTGTAGACCCATTTCAGTTTCAGCCTTCATAGCTGCACGGAACATGTCTCCTGTTGAAATGTGAGGGATGTTATACTTGGCAACAATCTGTTCGGCTTGTGTACCTTTACCAGCACCAGGAAGCCCCATTAAAATTAAGTTCATCCTTGTTCCCCCTCAGAGTACATGAGCATGTAGGGAAGACAATTCTTCCCACTTACTCACTGCTTGATAAACCCTTTGTAATGGCGTTTTACCAGTTGGCTTTCTAGCTGCTTCATTGTTTCTAAAGCAACGCCGACAACGATTAACATACTCGTTCCACCGATCTGTGCAGATGGAGGAAGATTTCCCAATTTCGTAAAGATAACTGGTAAGATTGCAATCGCTGCTAGGAAAATTGATCCTACAAAGGTCAAACGATACAAGATTTTTGTTAGATATTGTTCCGTATTCTTACCCGGACGAATACCTGGAACATATCCACCTTGCTTGTTTAGATTCTCTGACATTTGCTCTGGATTAACCTGAACAAATGCATAGAAATATGTGAAGGCTACAATGAGCGCAACATATATGATCATTCCCACTGGGTGAGAATAGTTAAAGTTTGCAATAATCCACTGCGATACATCATGTTTCGGGAAGAACTGTGCAATAGTCGGAGGCGTAATTAAGAATGAAACAGCAAAAATTACTGGAATAACACCAGCACTATTTACCTTAAGCGGTAAATGTGTGTTTTGTGCTCCAGCATAACCACCATTTCCTCCTGTTACACGCTTCGCATATTGAATTGGGATCTTTCTAACAGCCTGTTGAATGAAAATAACACCCACAATAACTGCTAGCACAGCTAGTAAAATCAACGCAACTTTAACGATACTCATGAACAATTGATCTCCGATATTTTGAAACTGTTGCTGATACACTTGAGATATAACACTTGGGATCGCTGCGGCAATACCGCCAAAGATAAGGATGGAAATACCATTACCTACACCTTTAGCTGTAATCTGTTCACCTAACCACATTAAAAATGCAGTACCAGCAGTCAGTACCGTAGCAATGTATAAATAAGTGCTCCAACCTGGATTCAAAATTAATTGTCCACCTACCATACCGTTAAAACCGATTGACATACCAAACCCCTGAATAAACGCAAGAACAATTGTAAAGTAACGCGTGAATTGCGTTAATTTACGACGGCCCATTTCCCCTTGCTTCGACCATTCCGAAAATTTAGGAACAACATCCATCTGCAATAATTGCACGATGATGGATGCTGTAATATACGGCATGATTCCCATCGCAAAGATGGAGAAGTTTTTCAAGGCTCCACCGCCAAATGTATTTAGAATACCTAAAGCATTTAATTGATCTTGTGCCTTCAGTACGTCTCCATTTGTAAATGGCACGGGGATAAACGTGCCAATCCTGAATACGATTAACATCGCTAAAGTGAATAATATTTTACGTCTTATCTCAGCAACGCGCATAAAGTTGGAGATTGTACGAAACATTAGATCACCTCAACTGATCCGCCAGCTGCTTCAATTGCTTCTTTAGCACTTGAAGAGAACTTGTGCGCTTTAACAGTTAGTTTTTTCTCTACTGCTCCGCTTGCAAGAACTTTAACACCGTCGTTTAACTTGCTGATAACGCCAGTTTCCAGCAATAATTCAGGTGTTACTTCTGTACCATCTTCAAAACGATTTAACGTTGATAAGTTTACAATAGCAAACTCTTTACGGTTAATGTTTGTGAAGCCGCGTTTTGGTAAACGACGGAATAATGGAGTTTGACCACCTTCGAAGCCAAGACGAACACCGCCGCCAGAACGTGCGTTTTGTCCTTTATGACCTTTACCAGCAGTTTTACCGTTACCAGAACCGATACCACGACCGACACGGTTACGTACTTTACGAGAACCTTCTGCAGGTTTTAATTCATGAAGTTTCATTCCCAGGCACCTCCTTATATTAATGAGTTATCCTTAAGCTTCTTTTACAGTTACAAGGTGAGAAACTTTGTTGATCATACCAAGAATAGCAGGAGTTTCTTCCTTAACTACAGTTGAATTCAACTTTTTAAGACCTAAAGCTTCTACCGTCGCACGTTGATCTTGTGGACGACCAATTACACTACGAGTGAGGGTAATTTCTAACTTTTTCGCCATTTGTTTTCCCTCCTTAACCTAGTAGCTCTTCTACAGATTTACCGCGTAATTTTGCAACATCTTCAGCGCGCTTAAGTTCGCTTAATCCGTTCACAGTAGCGCGAATCATGTTGATTGGTGTGTTAGAACCAAGAGATTTCGAAAGAATATCTTGTACACCAGCTAATTCAAGGACCGCACGAACAGGTCCACCAGCAATAACACCAGTACCCTCAGCAGCAGGTTTTAAGAATACTTCACCAGCGCCAAAATGACCATTGATTGTGTGTGGAATTGTTGTACCAACTAATGGTACAGCGATTAAGTTTTTCTTAGCGTCTTCGATAGCTTTACGGATTGCGTCTGGTACCTCTTGTGCTTTACCAGTACCGAATCCAACATGACCGTTTTTATCGCCAACTACAACTAGTGCAGCAAAGCGGAAACGACGACCACCCTTAACAACTTTCGCGACACGATTTATCGTAACTACACGTTCTTCAAGTTCTAATTTACTTGGGTCAATGCGATGCATCAATTTTCCCTCCTTTGACCATTAAAATTGTAATCCAGCCTCACGAGCAGCTTCAGCTAGAGCTTTAACACGGCCATGGTATAAGTAACCACCGCGATCAAATACTACTTCTTTAACGCCTTTCTCTACAGCACGCTTAGCAACTGATTCTCCAACTTTCGTAGCAGCTTCAATATTGCTAGTACCGTTAAGAGCAAGGTCTTTATCAAGAGTAGATGCACTTACTAACGTTACACCATTCACATCATCAATAACTTGAGCGTAAATATGTTGGTTAGAACGGAACACGTTTAAACGTGGACGCTCTGCAGTACCAGTAAGTTTAGCACGTACACGTGCATGTCTTTTCTTACGAGTCGCATTTTTATCAGCTTTAGTGATCATTCTTGTCACTCCTTTCTCTCACCTAACGGGTTTACTTAGCAGTTTTACCTTCTTTACGACGAACAACTTCGCCTTCGTAACGAATACCTTTACCTTTGTAAGGCTCAGGAGCACGTACAGCACGGATGTTAGCAGCGAATTCGCCAACACGTTGCTTGTCGATACCTTTAATTACGATCTTAGTTGGTGCAGGTACTTCAACTTCAAGACCTGCTTCCGGAGTCATTTCTACTGGATGAGAATAACCTACGCTTAATACAAGTTTATCACCTTGTTTTTGAGCACGGTAACCAACACCGACTAATTCAAGTCCGCGTGCGAAACCTTCAGTTACACCTTCAACCATGTTTCCGATTAAAGCACGAGTTGTACCGTGTAATGCACGGTGTTCCTTCTGTTCAGATGGACGCTCAACTGTTAATGTATTCTCTTCAATTTTGATAAGCATATCAGCATTGAAAGTACGAGTTAATTCACCTTTAGGGCCTTTTACTGTTACAGTATTGTCTTCTGCAACTGTAATAGTAACACCTGCAGGGATTTCAAGAATCTTTTTACCAATACGAGACATGTGGTCACACCTCCGTTCGTTTTAAATATATATTACCAAACGTATGCTACTACTTCTCCACCAGTTTGTAATTGACGAGCGTCTTTGTCTGTCATTACTCCCTTAGATGTAGAAACAAGAGCGATACCTAATCCGTTAAGTACACGTGGTACTTCGTCAGCTTTAGCGTAAACGCGTAAGCCAGGTTTACTGATACGTTTTAATCCAGTGATTACACGTTCATTGTTTGCACCATATTTCAGGAAAATACGAAGGATACCTTGTTTGTTATCCTCGATGTATTCTACATCACGAATGAAACCTTCACGTTTTAAAAGTTCAGCGATCTCTTTTTTGATTTTAGAAGCAGGAACCTCTAATTTCTCATGACGTACCATGTTCGCATTACGGATGCGAGTAAGCATGTCTGCAATTGGATCTGTCATCACCATGTGTTTTACCTCCTTCCCATTTGTGGGTTTTACCAACTAGCTTTTTTAACACCAGGAATTTGACCTTTATATGCAAGTTCACGGAAACAAATACGGCAAAGTTTAAATTTGCGGTATACAGAATGCGGACGACCGCAGCGTTCGCAACGTGTATACTCTTGTACTTTAAACTTAGGAGTACGCTTTTGTTTCGCTATCATAGATTTTTTAGCCACGTTTTCGCCTCCTCTACTTAGCGTTGGCTTCCATTATTTTTGGAATGGCATACCGAATTGTGTTAAAAGTTCACGAGCTTCTTCATCAGTTTTCGCTGTAGTAACGATTACGATGTCCATACCGCGGACTTTGCTTACTTTATCATAATCAATCTCAGGGAAAATAAGTTGCTCTTTAACACCTAATGTATAGTTTCCACGACCATCGAATGATTTCTTAGAAACACCACGGAAATCACGTACACGTGGTAAAGAAACTGATACTAATTTGTCGAAGAACTCATACATTTGCTCGCCGCGTAAAGTTACTTTCGCACCGATTGGCATACCTTCACGAAGACGGAAACCAGCGATTGATTTTTTAGCACGAGTTACAACAGGTTTTTGACCTGTGATTTGTGTTAATTCTTCTACTGCGTTGTCTAACGCTTTTGAGTTAGATACCGCGTCACCAACACCAGTGTTGATTACGATCTTTTCGATTTTTGGTACCTGCATTACAGATTTATAGTTAAACTTGCTCACTAGAGCAGGAGTAATTTCCTTTTGGAACTTCTCTTTAAGGCGATTCAATGAAGTGACCTCCTTTCTTAAGAAAATTATTTATCTAATAATTCACCAGATTTTTTTGCAATACGAACTTTTTTACCATCTTCTACTTTGAAGCCTACACGAGTAGGTTCACCTGTTTTCGGATCTAAAATCATAACGTTAGAAACGTGAATAGGTGCTTCTTTAGTAATAATTCCACCTTGTGGATTTAATTGAGATGGCTTAGAGTGCTTCTTAACGATATTGACACCCTCAACGATAACACGGTTTTGCTTTGGGAAAGCCACAAGGATAACGCCTTGTTTTCCTTTGTCTTTACCAGTGATTACCTGTACTTTATCACCTTTTTTTACATGCATCTTAATTCTGCACCTCCTTAGCAAGGCAATACCTTAAATTATAGAACTTCTGGAGCTAAAGAAACGATCTTCATGAAGTTGCTATCACGTAATTCACGAGCTACTGGTCCGAAGATACGAGTACCACGTGGGCTCTTATCGTCTTTAATGATAACCGCTGCGTTTTCATCAAATTTGATGTAAGAACCGTCCGCACGACGAGCTCCGCTCTTCGTACGTACCACTACTGCTTTAACAACGTCACCTTTTTTAACAACGCCACCTGGTGTTGCTTGTTTTACCGTAGCAACGATAATGTCACCAATGTTAGCATATTTACGACCAGAGCCGCCTAATACTTTAATTGTTAAAAGTTCACGTGCACCAGAGTTGTCAGCAACTTTCAAACGAGATTCTTGTTGGATCATGTTATGAAACCTCCCTTCGGACTAAAAATTCCGATTCGTCTATTTAGATAATAACCGCTTCTTCAACGATTTCAACTAAACGGAAACGCTTAGTAGCAGAAAGCGGGCGAGTTTCCATGATTTTAACGATATCGCCAAGTTTCGCTTGGTTTTGCTCATCATGGGCTTTGTACTTCTTAGAATACTTAACACGTTTTCCGTACAAGGAATGAGTTTTGTAAGTTTCAACTAAAACTGTAATCGTTTTGTCCATTTTGTCAGACACTACACGACCAGTATAAACTTTGCGTTGGTTACGTTCGCTCACTATGCAAACCTCCCCTCAATTTATCGATTAATTCCGATCTCTCTTTCACGAACTACAGTTTTCATACGAGCAATTGCTTTACGCACTTCACGAATGCGAGTTGGATTCTCTAATTGTCCTGTAGCAAGTTGGAAGCGAAGATTAAACAACTCTTCCTTTAAAGCTTTAACTTTTGTTTCGATTTCGGCAGTGGTTAATTCACGAATATCATTAGTTTTCATTAGATTCACCACCATTTTCTTCACGTTTTACGAATTTACATTTCACAGGTAACTTGTGAGCTGCAAGACGTAATGCTTCGCGTGCTACCTCTTCAGATACACCCGCGATTTCGAACATAATTTTCCCAGGTTTTACTACTGCTACCCAGCCTTCTGGTGCCCCTTTACCGGAACCCATACGTACTTCTAGAGGTTTTGCAGTGTAAGGTTTAGAAGGGAAAATTTTAATCCATACTTTACCGCCACGTTTCATGTAACGAGTCATTGCACGACGAGCAGCTTCGATTTGACGGTTTGTAATCCATGAAGCAGCTTGTGCTTGTAAACCGAATTCACCGAAAGCAATTTCAGTTCCACCTTTAGCACGACCACGCATTTTACCACGATGCTCTCTACGATATTTTACGCGTTTTGGCATTAACATATTATTTTCCTCCTTCCTCAGAAGCTTTCTTTTTTGTAGGAAGGACTTCTCCACGGTAGATCCATACTTTTACGCCTAATTTACCGTATGTTGTATCAGCTTCAACTGCTGCATAGTCAATATCAGCGCGAAGTGTATGAAGTGGAACAGTTCCTTCACTGTAAGATTCTGCACGAGCGATATCAGCTCCGCCAAGACGACCAGAAACCTGTGTTTTAATACCTTTAGCACCTGCACGCATAGCACGTTGAATAACTTGCTTTTGTGCACGACGGAATGATACACGGTTTTCTAATTGACGAGCGATGTTTTCGCCTACTAATTTAGCGTTAAGATCAGCTCTCTTAACTTCTAAAATGTTGATGTGTACACGCTTGCCTGTTAATTGGTTAAGAGCTTTACGAAGTGCTTCAACTTCAGTACCACCTTTACCAATTACCATACCAGGTTTTGCAGTGTGAATTGTAACATTTACACGATTTGCTGCACGTTCGATTTCTACTTTAGCAACAGCAGAATCTTTTAAGCGTACATTAATGTACTCACGGATTTTGATGTCTTCATGTAATAATGTAGCGTAATCTTTCTCAGCGAACCAACGAGATTCCCAGTCACGGATAACGCCGACACGAAGACCAATTGGATTAACCTTTTGACCCATCGATTATCCCTCCTTCTTTTCTGATACCACAACTGTGATGTGGCTTGTGCGTTTGTTAATTTGGCTTGCACGACCCATTGCACGTGGACGGAAACGTTTTAACGTTGGACCTTCGTCAACGAAAACTTTTTCAACAACTAGGTTGTTAATGTCCATCTCATAATTGTGCTCTGCATTTGCGATTGCAGATTTTAAAACTTTTTCTACAACTGGAGAAGCAGTTTTTGGTGTGTGGTTAAGGATAGCAATCGCTTCACCCACTTGCTTACCTCGGATTAAGTCTACTACTAAACGAACTTTACGAGGAGCAATACGAACTGTTCTCGCTACTGCTTTAGCTTGCATTGAAGTGCCTCCTCTCATTATCTTCTAGTTTTCTTATCGTCAGCAAGGTGACCTTTGTACGTACGAGTTGGTGCGAATTCACCTAACTTATGGCCAACCATATCCTCAGTGATGTACACAGGTACGTGTTTACGACCATCATATACAGCGATTGTGTGTCCGATGAACTGAGGGAAGATTGTTGAACGGCGAGACCAAGTTTTAACAACTTGTTTTTGCTCAGATGCAACTAATTTTTCCATTTTGCTCATTAAGTGATCATCGACAAATGGTCCTTTTTTTAAGCTACGAGCCATTTTGGTGCCTCCCTTCGTGATTGGCGTACGGTTCTAGAAATGAACCGTACTACAATCCCATTATTTTTTACGACGACGAACGATGAATTTGTCAGACGCTTTGTTTTTCTTACGAGTCTTGAATCCAAGAGTTGGTTTACCCCATGGAGACATTGGAGACTTACGTCCGATTGGAGAACGTCCTTCACCACCACCGTGTGGGTGATCAACCGGGTTCATTACAGAACCACGAACTGTTGGGCGTTTACCTAACCAGCGAGAGCGACCTGCTTTACCGATTTTGATAAGTTCGTGTTGTTCGTTACCTACTTGACCGATTGAAGCGCGACAAGCAGATAATACAAGACGTACTTCACCAGAAGTTAAACGTACAAGTACGTATTTACCTTCTTTACCAAGTACTTGAGCAGATGTACCAGCAGAACGAACTAATTGTCCGCCACGACCAGGCTTAAGCTCGATGTTATGAACAACAGTACCTACTGGAATATTGATTAATGGTAATGCGTTACCGATTTTGATGTCAGCTTCTGGGCCAGACATAACTTCCATACCTACTTCTAAAGATTTAGGAGCAAGAATGTAACGTTTTTCACCGTCAACGTAGTTAATTAATGCGATATTCGCAGAGCGGTTTGGATCGTATTCGATCGTAGCAACGCGTCCTGGAATTCCATCTTTGTTACGCTTAAAGTCGATGATACGGTATTGGCGCTTATGTCCGCCACCTTGATGACGTACAGTGATTTTACCTTGGTTATTACGACCAGCCTTCTTGCTTAAAGGAGCAAGTAATGACTTTTCGGGTCTATCAGTCGTGATTTCAGCGAAATCATTCGTAGTCATATTACGACGACCGTTAGTAGTTGGATTATACTTTTTGATTCCCATCTCAATTTCCCTCCTTCTTTAGTAAGAATTAAACGCCTTGGAAGATTTCGATTTCTTTGCTGTCAGCAGTTAGCTTAACGATTGCTTTACGACGACGGCTAGTAAAACCAGCGTGACGACCAACGCGTTTTGCTTTCGGCTTGTAGTTCATGATGTTCACTTTTTCTACTTTAACACCAAAGATCGCTTCAAGAGCATCTTTAACTTCTGTTTTATTAGATTTAACGTCCACATCGAACGTGTATTTTTTTTCAGCCATCATTTCCATAGAACGTTCAGTGATAACTGGGCGCTTAATGATATCACGAGGATCTCTCATTATGCAAGCACCTCCTCTACTTTTTCCACTGCCGCTTTTGTCATGATTAGCTTATCATGATGAAGCACGTCTAAAACGTTTACGCCATCAGCAGTGATTACTGTTACTCCAGGGATATTGCGAGCAGATAACTCTACAGATTCGTTTGCATCAGCAGTTACGATAAGAGCTTTCTTCTCAACAGTTAATCCTTTAAGTACTGCTAGCATATCTTTTGTTTTTGGTGCATTTAACACTAGGTCTTCAAGAACTACAATGTTGTTCTCAACTACTTTAGTAGCTAATGCAGATTTGATTGCTAAACGACGAACTTTCTTAGGAAGTTTGTACGCATAGCTTCTTGGTGTAGGTCCGAATACCGTACCACCACCACGCCATTGAGGAGAGCGGATAGACCCTTGACGAGCACGTCCAGTTCCTTTTTGACGCCATGGTTTACGACCACCACCGCGAACTTCAGAGCGAGTTTTTACTTTGTGTGTACCTTGACGTAAAGATGCACGTTGCATCATTACAGCTTCGAAAAGTACAGCTTCATTTGGTTCGATACCGAAAATAGCTTCAGCTAATTCGATTTCACCAACCTGTGAACCAGTTTGGTTATATACAGTAACTTTTGGCATTGGAATTCCTCCTTCCTATTGTGAATTATTTGCTAACCTTCACAGCGCCTTGAACAACTACAAGAGATTTCTTAGCACCTGGAACGTTACCTTTTACTAGTAATAAGTTGCGCTCAGTGTCAACTTGAACGATTTCTAAGTTTTGGATAGTAACTTGGTCTCCACCCATACGTCCAGCAAGTTTTTTGCCTTTGAATACACGGTTCGGAGCAACTGGGCCCATTGAACCTGGACGACGGTGATAGCGAGAACCATGAGACATAGGTCCGCGAGATTGTCCGTGGCGTTTGATAACACCTTGGAAACCTTTACCTTTAGAAATTCCTGTTACATCAACGATTTCACCTGTAGCGAATACGTCAACTTTTACCTCTTGACCAACCTCTAATCCGTCCACGTCTGCATCGCGGATTTCGCGAATGAAGCGCTTAGGAGTTGTAGATGCTTTAGCAGTGTGGCCTTGTTCAGGTTTGTTAGTTAACTTTTCACGTTTATCTTCAAATCCTAACTGGATTGCATTGTAGCCATCAGTTTCAGTTGTTTTCTTTTGAAGAACAACGTTTGGATTAGCAGCGATAACTGTTACTGGGATTAACTCACCGTTCTCAGCAAATACTTGAGTCATACCGATCTTTCTTCCTAAGATTCCTTTGGTCATGAGTTACACCTCCTACATTTTTAAGTTATATAAATTATAGTTTGATTTCGATATCTACACCAGATGGTAAGTCTAAACGCATTAATGAATCTACTGTTTGTGGAGTAGGACTCACGATGTCGATTAGACGTTTGTGCGTGCGCATTTCGAATTGCTCACGAGAATCTTTGTACTTATGAACAGCACGAAGAATTGTGTAAACAGTTTTTTCAGTTGGTAATGGGATCGGACCAGAAACTGTTGCCCCAGAACGCTTAGCTGTTTCTACAATTTTCTCAGCTGACTGATCAAGAATACGGTGATCGTAAGCTTTTAAACGGATACGAATTTTTTCTTTTGCCATTATTTTCCCTCCTTCGTTCGCCTATTTCTAAAATAGACCTTCTCCATGGAAATTTCCCCACACCATGCCATGGCAAAGCGGCCGGGTGTGTCAGCAACCTTCCACTTCATCGCAGTCAAAGACCAACATTGTCTATTATACAATGTTATTCGTCTAGATGCAAGCATCTTTTTGTTTGCATCTGCTTTTCTCTACTTTTGCTATTATACATGGCACTTTAAAGAATTTCAAGTTTTCATCTAACAGAATTCATTTTACAGTTTCTGGATTATCTTTTGTTGTTTTTATATTACTATAGAAGAAACTCGTCAAAACAAAAAAACACTCTCTTCTCCCTTATATAAACGCAAACAAAAAACCTAAGGGAAAATCCCTTAGGTTTTTTTATATCAGTTAAGATTACTCAACGATAGTAGCAACTACACCGTAACCTACTGTACGTCCACCTTCACGAATAGAGAATTTAGTTCCCTCTTCGATAGCGATTGGAGCGATAAGTTCGATAGTCATTTCGATGTTGTCACCAGGCATTACCATTTCAGTACCTTCTGGTAATTGGATGATACCAGTTACGTCAGTTGTACGGAAGTAGAACTGAGGACGGTAGTTAGCGAAGAATGGAGTGTGACGTCCACCTTCTTCTTTAGATAATACGAAAACTTCAGCTTTGAATTTAGCGTGAGCTTTTACAGAACCGCTTTTTGCAAGTACTTGTCCACGTTGGATGTCTTCACGAGCAACCCCACGAAGTAAAGCACCGATGTTGTCTCCAGCTTGAGCTTGGTCAAGAAGTTTACGGAACATCTCTACACCAGTTACAGTTGTAGAAGCATTTTCTTCAGCAAGACCGATGATTTCTACTACGTCACCAACTTTAACGATACCGCGCTCAACACGACCAGTAGCAACTGTACCACGACCTGTGATAGAGAATACGTCCTCTACAGGCATTAAGAATGGTTTGTCAGTTTCACGTTCTGGAGTTGGGATGTAAGCATCAACTTCAGCCATTAATTCAATGATTTTTGCTTCCCAATCAGCTTCTCCTTGAAGAGCTTTAAGAGCAGAACCTTTGATTACAGGAATGTCGTCGCCTGGGAATCCGTATTCAGATAATAGGTCGCGAACTTCCATTTCTACTAATTCTAATAATTCTTCGTCATCTACCATGTCGCATTTGTTTAAGAATACAACGATGTAAGGAACACCTACTTGACGAGAAAGAAGGATGTGCTCACGTGTTTGAGGCATTGGGCCATCAGCAGCAGATACTACTAAGATACCGCCGTCCATTTGAGCAGCACCAGTGATCATGTTTTTAACATAGTCAGCGTGACCTGGGCAGTCAACGTGTGCATAGTGACGAGTTTCAGTTTCGTACTCAACGTGTGCAGTTGAGATTGTGATACCGCGCTCTCTTTCTTCTGGAGCAGCATCGATTTGATCGTATCCGCGTGCTTCAGCACCACCAGCTTTTGCAAGAACTGTAGTGATCGCAGCAGTTAATGTAGTTTTACCATGGTCAACGTGGCCGATTGTACCGATGTTAACATGGGGTTTAGAACGTTCGAATTTAGCTTTAGCCATTCTAAATTCCTCCTTAGTTTATATAGGTTATTTTATATTTAGACTAGAAAGTGAAACTTACGTCCCACTTTCTAAGCTTACATAAGTAGTTATACTTGAACAATCGATAAAAATCAATTATTCACCTTTATTTTTTTTGATAATTTCTTCAGAAACAGACTTTGGTACTTCTTCATAGTGGTCAAACACCATAGAGAATGTTCCGCGTCCTTGAGTGTTAGAACGTAATGACGTTGCATAACCGAACATTTCAGAAAGTGGAACCATAGCGCGAACAACTTGTGCGTTACCGCGAGCTTCCATACCTTCTACACGTCCACGACGAGATGTTACGTCACCCATAATGTCACCCATGTACTCTTCAGGAATTACAACTTCAACTTTCATCATTGGCTCAAGAATTACTGGGCTACATTTAGAAACCGCAGCTTTAAGTGCCATAGATGCAGCGATTTTGAACGCCATCTCAGATGAATCGACATCATGGTAAGATCCGTCAACTAATGCAGCTTTAATGTCAACTAGTGGATAACCAGCTAGTACACCATTTTTAAGTGCATCTTCAAGACCTGCTCCAACAGCTGGGATGTATTCACGAGGAACTACACCACCGACGATCTTGTTTTCGAATTCGAATCCTTTACCTTCTTCGTTAGGTTCAAACTCAATCCAAACGTGACCGAATTGTCCACGACCACCAGATTGACGAGCGAACTTACCTTCAACTTTCGCAGCAGCGCGGAAAGTCTCACGGTATGCTACCTGAGGAGCACCAACGTTTGCTTCCACTTTGAATTCACGACGCATACGGTCAACGATGATATCAAGGTGAAGTTCACCCATACCAGCGATGATAGTTTGGCCAGTTTCTTGGTCAGTGTGAGCACGGAATGTTGGATCTTCTTCAGAAAGCTTAGATAATGCTGTACCCATTTTATCTTGGTCAGCTTTAGATTTTGGTTCGATAGCTACAGAGATAACTGGCTCTGGGAATTCCATAGACTCAAGGATAACAAGGCTCTTCTCGTCACAAAGAGTATCACCAGTAGTAGTATCTTTTAAACCTACAGCAGCAGCGATATCACCAGCGTAAACTGTTGAAATCTCTTCACGGCTGTTAGCGTGCATTTGTAGGATACGACCTACACGCTCACGCTTACCTTTAGTTGAGTTTTTCACGTATGATCCAGAGTTTAACACACCAGAGTACACACGGAAGAACGTTAACTTACCAACATAAGGGTCAGTCATGATTTTGAATGCTAAAGCTGCGAATGGTTCTTCATCGCTAGACTTACGTTCTACTTCTTCATCTGTATCCGGTAGAGTACCTTTAATAGCAGGTACATCTAGTGGAGATGGAAGGTAGTCGATAACTGCGTCTAACAGAATTTGAACACCTTTGTTTTTGAATGCAGAACCACAGATTACTGGGAAGAATTCTACAGAAGTTGTAGCCTTACGGATACCAGCTTTAAGCTCTTCTACAGTGATTTCTTCACCTTCTAGGTACTTCATCATCATTTCTTCATCAAGCTCAGCTACCGCTTCAATAAGTTTTCCACGGTATTCTTCAGCTAATTCTTTGTGCTCTTCAGGAATTTCAACACGTTGAATGTCTGTTCCTAAATCGTTACCGTACATGTAAGCACACTCTTCAACAAGGTCAATGATACCATTGAACTCATCTTCAGCACCGATTGGTAACTGAATTGGATGTGCGTTTGCTTGTAAACGATCGTGGATTGTTCCTACAGAGTATAAGAAATCTGCACCGATCTTATCCATTTTGTTAACGAATACGATACGAGGTACGCCGTAAGTAGTAGCCTGACGCCAAACAGTTTCTGTTTGTGGTTCTACACCAGATTGCGCATCAAGTACTGCTACAGCGCCATCAAGTACGCGTAAAGAACGTTCTACTTCTACTGTGAAATCTACGTGTCCTGGAGTATCAATGATGTTTACACGATGACCTTTCCATTGTGCTGTAGTTGCAGCAGAAGTAATTGTGATACCACGCTCTTGCTCTTGCTCCATCCAGTCCATCTGAGATGCACCTTCGTGAGTTTCACCGATTTTATGAATACGTCCTGTGTAGTACAGAATACGCTCAGTTGCTGTTGTTTTACCAGCATCGATGTGAGCCATGATACCAATATTACGAGTGTTTTCTAAAGAGAACTCTCTTGCCATTTGGTGTCTTGCTCCTTCCATATATGGATTGGATTTTTTTATTTTAAGTAGCAAAAAAGCCACTTTATATTGTTACACATGTCAGTATGTCCAGTACTCTCATTATGTAAAACGAGCGCCCGATGAAAGGGAGAGGCATTCTCCCTCTCCACACTTCCATAAGCGACAAATAAAGCGGTTTATGCTTACATTTATTTTACGTTGAATCCTACCAACGGTAATGAGCAAATGCTTTGTTAGCTTCTGCCATTTTATGAGTGTCTTCACGTTTCTTAACAGATGCACCAGCGTTGTTAGCTGCATCTAAGATTTCGTTAGCAAGACGCTCTTCCATAGTTTTTTCACCACGAAGACGAGCGTAGTTTACTAACCAACGAAGACCTAAAGTTGTACGGCGTTCTGGACGAACCTCAACTGGAACTTGGTAGTTAGCACCACCAACACGACGAGCGCGTACTTCAAGAACAGGCATGATGTTCTTAAGAGCTTGCTCGAATACTTCCATTGGCTCTTTACCAGTACGTTCGTTTACGATATCGAACGCATTATAAAGAATTGTTTGAGATTTACCTTTTTTACCGTCAACCATCATTTTGTTGATAAGGCGTGTTACTAGCTTCGAATTGTACATTGGATCTGGTAACACGTCACGTTTCGCAACAGGTCCTTTACGAGGCATATTGAGTTCCTCCTTTCATTTTAAAGTTATTATTTTTTAGCAGGTTTTGGTCTCTTAGTACCATATTTAGAACGTCCTTGCATACGTTTGTCAACACCAGCTGTGTCAAGCGCACCACGAACGATGTGGTAACGTACCCCCGGTAAATCCTTTACACGACCACCGCGAATTAATACTACGCTATGCTCTTGTAGGTTATGACCGATACCTGGGATGTAAGCTGTAACCTCGATACCATTTGTTAAACGTACACGAGCGTATTTACGTAACGCTGAGTTAGGTTTCTTTGGAGTCATTGTACCAACACGAGTACATACACCACGTTTTTGAGGTGCAGAGATATCAGTTGATTTTTTCTTTAAAGAGTTAAAACCTTTGTTTAACGCAGGTGATTTAGATTTCCATACTTTATCAGTACGACCATTTCTCACTAATTGGTTAATAGTAGGCATTTGATTATCCTCCCTTCGCATGTTTGTATGACCACATATCCAGGTGGTTCATTATTAGTTGAAAACAAAGTTTTTGCAAGGAAGAGCAAATGCTCTCTCCTCACAAAAACAGTTTTAACTTATTATTCCTATTGCTGAAGCTCCCACTTGAATCCCCGAAGCTTTACCAAGCTTACGAACTGATTCAACTTTTGTTATGGGCACGTTATATTGCATTGCAACACGAATGATAGCATGGGTTAACCGCATGTCAGCATCCTCTGCGATGACAACTTCTTTAACTGTACCATTTTTGATTGCCTCCAATGTGCGTTTATGACCAACGACTACATTTTCAGCAGTTGATACTTTTTGATAAGACATATAAATATCCTCCAAAGCATCGTTCAGGAGCAACCTTGATTATAGTAACATTTTGACTCATACAATGTCAACTAAGATTAATTGTTTTTATACAAAATTTATGCCGGAAAATTTTACTGTTCCACATAAACCTCATCGTTTTCTACATTCATGTCATCTTGTGTTGTTTTTACAAGATCCACTTTGCGATAACGATTCATACCTGTTCCAGCAGGAACAAGTTTACCGATAATAACATTTTCTTTTAATCCTAGAAGTTCATCGCGTTTACCCTTAATTGCTGCATCAGTTAAGACACGAGTTGTTTCTTGGAACGATGCTGCAGATAAGAATGAATCTGTTTCAAGTGAAGCTTTTGTAATACCAAGTAGAACAGGTCTAGCTGTTGCTGGTTGCTTACCTTGCAGTAAGACCTTAGCATTCGCATCAGTGAACTGATGGATATCTAGTAATGTTCCTGGTAATACATCTGTTTCACCTGCATCACTTACACGAACTTTACGTAACATTTGACGTACCATTACTTCTACGTGTTTGTCACCAATTTCTACCCCTTGCATACGGTATACTTTTTGAACTTCACGTAATAAGTATTCTTGAACCGCCGTAATGTCCGTTACTTTTAGTAATTCTTTCGGATCAATAGAACCTTCTGTTAACTCTTTACCGTGGCTAATTGGCTGTCCTGGAGTTACTTTCAGACGAGCACCGTAAGGAATAGCATACGTACGAGCTTCAACTTCACCCTGTACAACTACTTCTTGGCGATCTTTAACGTCGTTGATCGCTGCGATAACACCGTCGATTTCACTGATAACTGCCTGACCTTTCGGATTACGAGCTTCGAAGATCTCTTGGATACGAGGTAAACCTTGAGTGATATCATCTCCGGCAACCCCACCTGTATGGAATGTACGCATCGTTAACTGTGTACCTGGCTCACCGATAGATTGAGCTGCGATAATACCTACCGCTTCTCCTACTTCTACGTCTGTTCCAGTTGCTAAGTTACGACCGTAACACTTCTTACATACACCGTGGCGAGTGTTACACGTAAACGCTGAACGAATGTTTACAGTTTCAACACCCGAATTTTCAACGATATGAGCGATATCTTCAGTAATTAATTGATTTTCAGCAACTAATACTTCACCTGTTTCAGGATGTTTTACAGTTTTTCTTGCAAAACGTCCAACAAGACGATCATATAATGACTCGATAACTTCATTACCCTCTTTAATCGCACCGATTAATAAACCGCGATCTGTTCCACAATCATCTTCACGAACGATTACATCTTGTGCAACGTCAACAAGACGACGTGTTAAGTAACCAGAATCGGCAGTTTTAAGTGCTGTATCAGCAAGACCTTTACGCGCACCGTGCGTAGAGATGAAGTACTCAAGTACTGTTAAACCTTCACGGAAACTCGATTTGATTGGAAGTTCGATGATACGACCAGATGGATTGGCCATAAGACCACGCATACCAGCAAGCTGAGTAAAGTTAGATGCGTTACCACGGGCACCTGAGTCACTCATCATGAAGATTGGGTTGCGTTTATTCAAGGATTTCATCAGTTTTCCTTGGATAACATCTTTTGCATTACTCCAAATAGAGATAACGCGATCGTAACGTTCTTCTTCCGTGATTAAACCGCGACGGAATTGTTTAATTACATTATCTACTTTTGCTTGTGCTTCGTGGAGAATTTCATCTTTTTCGCCTAATACAAGAATGTCAGATACCCCAACTGTAATACCAGCTTTTGTAGAGTACTTGAATCCTAAGTTTTTCATACGGTCAAGCATGCGAGACGTTTCTGTAATTTGGAAACGTTTGAATACTTCCGCAATGATGTTACCAAGGATTTTCTTGCTAAATGGCGCCACTTCTTCGCGACTAGCAATAATTTCTTTAATGTTCGCACCTTTTTCAACGAAATATTTCGCTGGTGTTTCTTTTTCAAGGTTTGAATTTGTTGGTTCATTAATATAAGGGAACGACTCTGGTAAGATTTCGTTAAATATTAATTTACCAACTGTTGTTAATAGAAGCATACTCTTTTGCTCTTCAGTAAATGTTGCGTTGTTTACTGCACTTGCAGCTACTGCAACACGTGTATGAAGATGAACATATCCATTTTGATATGCAAGCAATGCTTCGTTTGCATCTTTGAAGACCATACCTTCACCGATTGCACCTTCACGCTCAAGTGTTAAGTAATAGTTACCTAATACCATATCCTGAGATGGAGTAACAACTGGTTTACCGTCTTTCGGGTTCAAGATGTTTTGTGCCGCTAACATAAGAAGACGAGCTTCAGCTTGAGCTTCTGATGATAAAGGTACGTGAACGGCCATTTGGTCACCGTCAAAGTCCGCGTTGTATGCAGTACATACAAGTGGGTGAAGACGGATTGCGCGACCTTCTACTAATGTAGGTTCAAACGCCTGGATACCAAGACGGTGAAGTGTTGGTGCGCGGTTTAGAAGTACTGGATGTTCTTTAATCACAGACTCTAAAACGTCCCAAACTTCAGGTTGTACACGCTCGATTTTACGTTTCGCACTCTTAATGTTATGTGCTAATCCTTTTTCAACTAACTCTTTCATTACGAAAGGTTTGAACAGTTCAAGCGCCATTTCTTTTGGTAATCCACATTGATACATCTTTAAGTTCGGTCCTACAACGATTACAGAACGACCAGAGTAGTCAACACGTTTACCTAATAAGTTTTGACGGAAACGTCCTTGTTTACCTTTAAGCATGTGAGATAGTGATTTTAATGGACGGTTACCTGGTCCAGTAACTGGACGGCCACGACGACCATTATCGATTAATGCGTCTACAGCTTCTTGTAACATACGTTTTTCGTTTTGAACGATGATGCTTGGTGCACCTAAGTCCAATAGACGTTTTAAACGATTGTTACGGTTAATTACACGACGGTATAAGTCGTTTAAGTCAGAAGTAGCAAAACGTCCACCGTCTAACTGTACCATTGGGCGTAGTTCTGGTGGAATTACTGGTAGAACATCTAAGATCATCCAAGACGGTTCATTTCCAGAGTTACGGAATGCTTCTAATACTTCTAGACGTTTAATAGCACGAGTACGGCGTTGTCCTTGTGCTGTTTTTAATTCTTCTTTTAAGAAGTCTACTTCTTTATCTAAATCGATGTCTTGTAGTAGCTTTTTAATTGCTTCTGCACCCATAGCAGCTTGGAATGTGCTACCATATCGATCACGATATGCACGGTATTCTTTTTCAGAAAGTAATTGCTTCTTATCAAGTGGTGTATCTCCACTTTCTGTTACAACATAAGAAGCGAAATAAATTACTTCTTCAAGCGCGCGAGGGGACATGTCTAAGACAAGTCCCATGCGGCTCGGGATACCTTTGAAATACCAAATATGAGATACAGGAGCAGCTAATTCGATATGACCCATACGTTCACGACGTACTTTTGCACGCGTTACTTCAACGCCACATCGATCACAAACTACACCTTTATAACGTACACGTTTGTATTTTCCGCAATGACATTCCCAGTCCTTTTGTGGTCCGAAAATACGCTCACAGAACAAGCCATCTTTTTCAGGCTTTAACGTACGATAGTTAATAGTTTCTGGTTTCTTAACTTCACCGTATGACCAAGAACGAATCTTGTCAGGTGAAGCAAGTCCAATCTTCATATATTCAAAGTTATTTACATCTATCAAGGGGCCTACCTCCCTTTTAGTCTACAGGTTATCCCAATTATTCCTTAGTTGTCTCAACTTCGACATTCAATTTATCTGCTGATTGATGATCATCGTCATCTTCTGTATCACGCATTTCAATTTCTGTATCGTCGCTAGACATCATTTTAACGTCCATACCTAAACTTTGCAGCTCTTTAATCAATACTTTGAATGATTCAGGAACGCCTGGTTCTGGAACATTTTCGCCTTTAACAATTGCTTCATAAGTCTTAACACGTCCAACAACATCATCAGACTTCACTGTTAAGATTTCTTGAAGAGTATAAGCAGCACCGTAAGCTTCAAGTGCCCAAACCTCCATCTCACCGAAACGCTGTCCACCGAACTGAGCTTTACCTCCAAGAGGTTGCTGCGTTACAAGTGAGTATGGTCCAGTAGAACGAGCATGAAGTTTATCGTCAACCATGTGCGCAAGTTTGATCATATACATGACACCAACAGATACGCGGTTATCGAATGGTTCACCAGTACGTCCGTCATACAGGATTGTTTTCGCGTCATTTGCCATACCAGCTTCTTCAATTGTGCCCCAAACATCTTCCTCACGAGCACCATCGAATACTGGTGTTGCAATGTGAATGCCAAGGTATCTTGCTGCCATACCAAGATGAAGCTCTAATACCTGACCGATATTCATACGAGATGGTACCCCTAATGGGTTTAACATGATATCGATTGGCGTACCGTCTGGTAAGTAAGGCATATCTTCTTCTGGTAAAATACGAGAAATAACACCTTTGTTACCGTGACGTCCGGCCATCTTGTCACCTTCAGAAATTTTACGTTTTTGAACGATATATGCACGTACAAGTTGATTCACGCCTGGTGGCAATTCATCGCCATCTTCACGGTTGAATACTTTTACGTCTAAGATAATACCGCCACCACCGTGTGGTACACGTAGTGATGTATCACGTACTTCACGCGCTTTTTCTCCAAAGATAGCATGTAATAGACGTTCTTCAGCTGTTAATTCTGTTACACCTTTAGGTGTTACTTTACCAACAAGTAAATCTCCATCTTTTACTTCAGCACCAACGCGAATGATACCGCGCTCGTCAAGGTTACGTAATGCGTCTTCCCCAACGTTTGGAATGTCACGTGTAATTTCTTCTGGTCCAAGCTTCGTATCACGAGCTTCTGATTCATATTCTTCAATATGAATAGAAGTGTACACATCATCTTTTACAAGGCGCTCACTCATGATGATCGCATCCTCGTAGTTATAACCGTCCCAAGTCATGAAGCCAACAAGCACGTTACGTCCAAGTGCTAGTTCACCTAATTCCATAGAAGGACCATCCGCAAGGATTTCACCTTTTACAACTTCATTTCCAACACTTACGATTGGACGTTGGTTGTAACAAGTTCCTTGGTTAGAACGAATGAATTTTTGCATTTTGTAGCGATCTAAGTCGCCTTTTACTGTTTGACCGTCAACTTCTACATAGCGACGTACCCAAACTTCACGTGCTTCTACGCGCTCAACAACACCAGGATGTTTACAGATTACTGCAGCACCTGAGTCTTTTGCTGATACGTACTCCATACCTGTACCTACAATCGGAGATTCCGGATTCATTAACGGAACCGCCTGACGTTGCATGTTCGCTCCCATAAGTGCGCGGTTAGAGTCATCGTTTTCTAAGAACGGAATACAAGCTGTCGCTGCCGACACTACTTGTTTTGGAGATACATCCATGTAGTCGATGCGTTCTCTATTTGTGACAATGTTTTCACCACGGAAACGAGCTACGATATCTTCACTTAGGAATTCACCTTCGTCAGATAATTTCATATTCGCTTGGGCTACAACATAATTATCTTCTTCATCTGCTGTTAAGTAATCAACATGCCCTGTTACAAGACCAGTTTCTGGGTCAACACGACGGTATGGTGTTTCAATGAAACCAAACTCATTTACTTTCGCGAACGAAGATAATGAGTTAATCAAACCGATGTTTGGTCCCTCTGGTGTTTCAATCGGACACATACGACCGTAGTGAGAGTAATGAACGTCACGCACTTCAAAGCCTGCGCGCTCACGCGTTAAACCACCAGGTCCTAATGCAGATAGTCTTCGTTTGTGAGTTAACTCTGCTAATGGGTTTGTTTGGTCCATAAACTGAGATAACTGAGAACTTCCGAAGAACTCTTTAATAGATGCAATAACAGGACGAATATTAATTAGTGCCTGTGGTGTAATCGCATTTGTATCTTGGATCGACATTCTCTCACGAACAACACGTTCCATACGAGAAAGACCGATACGGAATTGATTTTGTAATAGTTCTCCAACAGAACGCAGACGACGGTTTCCTAAATGGTCAATATCATCTGTATCCCCTACTTTGTATAGTAGGTTGAAGAAGTAACTGATAGAAGCAAGGATATCACCTGGTGTGATGTGTTTCACATCACGAGTAATGTTTGCATTACCAATTACATTAATTACGCGTTCGCCTTCCGACTCAGGAGCATAAATCTTAATAGATTGCAGCTCAACATCGCCTTCTACCACTCCACCCATTGGTTTCGCTGTTTTGAATCCAATGTTTTTCTCTAAGTAAGGTAAAATGCGATCAAGTGTACGACGATCTAAGATTGTTCCTTCTGCCGCTAAAATTTCACCAGTTTCTGGATCCACTAATGTTTCAGCTAAACGTTGATTAAACAATCTGTTTTTAATGTGTAACTTCTTGTTGATCTTATAGCGACCTACATTTGCTAAATCGTAGCGCTTTGGATCGAAGAAACGAGACACAAGTAAGCTCTTAGCATTTTCTACTGTTGGTGGTTCACCAGGACGTAGACGCTCATAAATTTCAAGCAATGCTTTTTCTGTGCTATCTGTGTTGTCTTTTTCTAATGTGTTGCTTAAGTATTCGTTATCACCTAAAAGCTCGGTGATTTCTTGATCAGAGCCAAACCCTAATGCGCGTAACAAAACAGTTACAGGAAGTTTACGCGTACGGTCAATACGCACATATACAACATCCTTAGCATCTGTCTCATACTCTAACCAAGCTCCGCGGTTTGGAATTACAGTAGCAGTAAAACCACGTTTTCCGTTTTTATCCACTTTGCCACTATAGTATACGCTTGGAGAGCGAACTAACTGGGAAACGATAACACGTTCTGCACCGTTAATTACGAATGTTCCAGTCTCTGTCATGAGTGGGAAATCTCCCATGAACACATCTTGTTCTTTTACTTCACCAGTTTCCTTGTTGATTAGACGCACTTTTACACGAAGTGGTGCTGCATACGTCACATCACGCTCTTTGCATTCGTCTACAGAGTATTTAGGTTCACCTAAGCTGTAGTCGATAAATTCAAGCGATAGATTTCCCGTAAAGTCTTCAATCGGAGAAATGTCTTGGAACATTTCTCGCAAACCCTCATCAAGAAACCACTGATAAGAAGAGGTTTGAATTTCGATAAGATTTGGTAACTCTAATACTTCACTAATACGGGCATAACTTCTTCGTTGGCGGTGGCGTCCGTATTGAACTAGTTGACCTGTCAACTGCTTCACCCCTCAAATCATGAGTATTATAAATGCACAAAAAAATTTGTGCAAAATCACAAATAAATACAACTACTGCTATTAGCGTAGTCTCTTTCTCTTAAAGATAAATACGTTGAGTCTTTCTACCTGCTCAAAAAAGAAAAATGGCTTCTATAAGAAAACCATCATTCTGTTTCATAATCTGCTGATTTTACTATCTTTTCCAAGAGAAACAAAAATATACATCTTTCTCAACGCAGAAAATCATATATTGGCATTGTATAATGTTAACATAGCCAAAAATAACCGTCAACGTTTTTTTGATTTTATGATATAATATCCTTTTTTCTTTTCTACAACCTCAACTTCAGAAAATACTTCTTCTAGTTTTTTTAGCGCAGACGGTGCACCTTGTTTCTTTTGAATAACAATCCAAAGCTCTCCATCTGGAACTAAATACTCCACAGCTTTTTCTAAAATCTCATGTACGATATCTTTACCCGCACGAATTGGAGGGTTAGATAGAATAGCAGCATACTTACCATCTACATTTTCATAGACGCTACTTTGAAAAATACGTATATTCTCGATTTTGTTATTAGCGGCGTTTTCTTTCGCAAGCCCAAGTGCCCTCTCGTTCACATCCACCATGTGAACTTCACGACCTTGAAACTCTTTCGCTAACGACAAACCAATAGGACCGTATCCGCAACCTACGTCTAATATATCACCTTTAATATCTGGCATTTGAAACGCTTCAATTAAAAGACGGGAACCAAAGTCCACTTCGTTTTTCGAGAACACCCCATGGTCAGATAAGAAAGTGAATCGAGATCCACGAAGGGCAAACTCCCATCGCTTACGATCACTTTTACTAGAAGGGTCGTTAGAAAAATAATGGTCTGCCATATGGCCACCTCTTTTCTTTACAGTTAAAAAAAAAGCTCGCATGAGAGCGAGCTTTTTTTAAAGCATCAAAAGTTAATTACTTAACTTCTACAGCAGCGCCAACTTCTTCAAGTTTAGCTTTGATTTCTTCAGCTTCTTCTTTAGCAGCAGCTTCTTTGATTACTTTTGGAGTGTTGTCAACTAATTCTTTAGCTTCTTTTAAGCCAAGACCAGTGATTTCACGAACAACTTTGATAACTTTGATTTTTTGTGCACCAGCGCTAGTTAGTTCCACATCAAATTCAGTTTTCTCAGCAGCAGCTTCTCCAGCGCCACCAGCAACAGCTACAGGAGCAGCAGCAGTTACGCCGAATTCTTCCTCGATAGCTTTTACTAAGTCGTTAAGTTCTAATACAGTCATAGATTTAACTGCTTCAATGATTTGTTCTTTAGTCATTGTAAATATCCTCCCTTAAATAGGTTTGTATTGTTTTATCGATAATACGTAATTATCTTTTAAAAAATTAAGCGCCTTGCTCTTCCTTTTGGTCTGCAACTGCTTTAGTAGCAAGTGCAAGGTTACGGATTGGAGCTTGAAGAACGCTAAGAAGCATAGAAAGTAAGCCTTCACGTGATGGAAGAGTAGCGATTGCTTTAACCTCATCAAGTGTTACAAGTTTACCTTCGATTACGCCCGCTTTAATTTCTAAAGCTTCATGATCTTTAGCGAAGTCGTTTAATACTTTCGCAGGAGCAACTACATCCTCGTTACTGAACGCGATTGCGTTTGGTCCTGTTAAGAATTCATTTAACTCAGCCATTTCAGCAGATTCTGCAGCACGACGAGTTAGAGAGTTTTTGTAAACTTTGAACTCAACGCCAGCTTCACGTAATTGCTTACGTAATTCTGTTGCTTCAGAAACTGTTAAACCACGGTAGTCAACAACGATTGTAGATTTACTAGCGCGAAGTTTGTCCGCGATTTCAGTTACAACTTGTTGTTTAGTTTCGATTACTTTGCTCATGTTATTACACCTCCTGTAGATTATATAGAAGATGTACCGAAAGTGCACTAAAAACCTCCATGCCCAACTTGTAGACATGGAGGCATATAGTCACAGAAAAAAGATTCCGCTTCGTATATTAACACCTAGGTAGGAAATTAAGTCTATTGACACCTACTGTCTACGGTACACTAATTAAATTCACAACATAAATGATTATATTAAAACTTCTTTATGAAGTCAACTTCCAAAATTTACGCTAATGTAGAAACGTCTACACGTACGCCAGGTCCCATTGTAGAAGCAACTGTTACGTTCTTCATGTAAGTACCTTTTGCAGCAGCTGGCTTAACTTTTTGTAAAGTGTCAGCAATTGTTTTGAAGTTTTCTACTAATTTAGCATCTTCGAAAGATACTTTACCGATTGGAACGTGGATGTTACCAGCTTTATCAACGCGGTATTCAACTTTACCAGCTTTGATTTCGTTAACAGCTTTAGTTACATCGAAAGTAACTGTTCCAGTTTTAGGGTTTGGCATTAAACCTTTAGGTCCTAATACGCGACCAAGTTTACCAACTTCACCCATCATGTCAGGAGTTGCTACTACTACATCGAAATCGAACCAACCTTGTTGGATTTTACCGATGTAATCAGTATCGCCTACGAAGTCAGCTCCAGCAGCTTCAGCTTCTTTAGCTTTTTCACCTTTAGCAAATACTAATACACGTTGTACTTTACCAGTACCGTGTGGAAGAACAACTGCACCACGGATTTGTTGGTCAGCTTTCTTAGGGTCAACACCTAAACGGAATGCAGCTTCTACAGTTGCATCAAATTTAGCTGTGTTTGTTTTCTTTACTAATTCTACTGCTTCTGTTGCAGAGTAAGCAGCTGCACGATCAACAAGCTTTGCAGCTTCTACGTACTTTTTACCTCTTTTAGCCATTTTTATTTCCTCCTCGAATGTGGTTTTAGCGGAATAACCTCCCACGTTTACGCCTGTTTTCAGGTATAACCTGAGGATGAGCGCCATCCATTTATTTAAAAACGATAATCATTTACGATAATAAAGGTTGCGAATTGGAATTCCAGACCCGCAACCTTTTTTAAAAACAAATCGAATTAGTCTTCGATAACGATGCCCATACTGCGTGCAGTACCTTCAACCATACGCATTGCAGCTTCTACGCTAGCAGCGTTTAGGTCAGGCATTTTAGTTTCAGCGATTTCGCGTACTTTATCACGCTTAACAGTTGCCACTTTATTACGGTTTGGTTCACCAGAACCAGACTCAATACCAGCTACTTTCTTAAGAAGAACAGCAGCAGGAGGAGTTTTAGTAATGAAAGTGAATGAACGGTCCTCAAATACCGTAATTTCAACAGGGATGATAAGACCAGCTTGATCTGCTGTACGAGCGTTAAACTCTTTACAGAAGCCCATGATGTTAACACCTGCTTGTCCTAATGCTGGACCAACTGGTGGAGCTGGGTTAGCTTTACCTGCAGGAATTTGAAGCTTTACCATTTTAATTACCTTTTTAGCCACGAGACACACCTCCTTAAGTCCGTGATGTGGTCAATTGGACAGTGATTTGCCCTCCCACGTCATATTTTATCTGTAAGGATAAAATCTTTCAAAAAACGTCTCCGATAACGAAGACGTACTGACTTAAAAGATATTATCACTTTTTACAATTCATTTCAAGTTTCATTTTATAATTTTTCAATTTGATGGAAGTCAAGTTCAACTGGAGTCTCGCGACCAAACATATCCACAAGCACGCTAACCTTTTTCTTCTCCACATCAATTTCTTCAATAGCACCTGTATAATCTGCGAATGGCCCCTCATTTACACGTACTGTCTCATGAAGTTCAAAGTCGAAATCAACCACTTCGTTGTCCATTCCCATATGTTTCATAATGGTAACAACTTCCTCTTCTAATAGAGGTGATGGTTTAGATCCAGAACCAGAAGAACCAACGAACCCAGTTACACCCGGCGTGTTACGTACAACATACCAAGAGTCATCAGTCATGATTAATTCTACTAATACATAACCTGGGAACACTTTTCTTTTCATTAATTTTTCTTTTCCGTTTTTCATTTCTACTTCTACTTCTTCCGGGACAACAACACGGAAAATTTTATCTTGCATACCCATTGATTCTACACGTTTCTCTAGGTTTGCTTTTACTTTATTTTCATATCCAGAATAAGTATGGACAACATACCAACTTTTTTCCATTCATTTAGGACGAGCGTCCTTCCCTCCCTGACGTACATTTTTTTGCGCAAATGAAAAAACCCGTTCACCGGGCTTTTACACAGTTCTTATAAATAACATTATATCATGGATAAGTGCTTCTTATTCAAGAATTAACCAAGAATTAACCGAATTAAAGAAGAAATGCCCATATCAACTACTGCGAAGAAAATCGCAAAGAACACAACTGTAGCAACAACAGTCGCTGTTGAGCGGAGTAATTCATCTTTTTTAGGCCAACTTACTTTTTTCATTTCGCGACCTACATCGCCGAAAAAGTTCGTTAAACGCATCTGCGGGACCTCCAGTGTATTATTTCAATTATTTATTTTGTTTCCTTGTGAACTGTATGCTGATTGCATGTTTTACAAAACTTTTTTATTTCAAGTCGCTCTATTGAGCTCGTATCTTTCATAGTAGAGTAGTTTCGATTTTTACACTCTTCACATGAGAGTACAACTTTTTTCCTCATTAGTTACACCAACCTTGTAACATTATGTCCCTAAAAATGTATCATACAATAAAAGACAATGTCAATGACATGCATTTTGTACTCTCTACAAAAGAAAACAGGTAATTTATTTTACACCTGCAGCACTTGTTACTTCTTATGAATTTAAAGTTGTACTTTCTCTCATTTCCATATATCGTTCCAATTTCCTCTTTACTCTTTGTAAAGCGTTATCAATAGATTTCACATGCCTGTTTAACTGTTCTGAAATCTCTTGATAAGAACGACCATCTAAATATAAAGAAAGCACTTTTCTTTCTAAATCGCTTAATAATTCAGATATTTTTGATTCTATGTCTGTATATTCTTCCTGGCTAATGATCATCTCTTCAGGATCAGTCACCTTCGCTTCAGAAATAACATCCAATAACGTTCGATCAGATTCCTCATCGTAAATCGGCTTATCTAAAGACACATACGAATTTAAAGGAATATGTTTTTGTCTTGTTGCCGTTTTAATAGCGGTAATAATTTGTCGAGTGATACATAGTTCAGCAAATGCTTTGAATGAAGACAGCTTGTCCTCTTTATAATCACGAATTGCTTTAAACAACCCTATCATACCTTCTTGAACAATGTCTTCTCGATCGGCACCCACTAAAAAGTAAGATCTTGATTTCGCACGAACAAAGTTCTTATACTTGTGAATTAAATATTCTAGAGCGTCAGTATTACCTTTTCGAACTAACTCAACGATTGCCTCATCCTCTAAATCACGAAATGTAACGTCGCCTATACTTACGAAGCCTGCTTCCACCTTGATCCCTCCGACCGCTATTTATTTAGCAATATTATACAGTAAAAAGATAAAGAGCGTCAATGCTTCAACGCTCTCCTCTTCTTAATTTTTCTAATTTTTCTGTAATATCCTTACTAAATATCTTTCGCATGGCGGGCTGCTGTTCTTTCGCGTCTTTTGTACGCCTTCTTACTTGTTGTTCCATCGCTTGTACTTCCAACTCTAATTCACGCGCAGATTTTCGAAGGGCACCTTGCGCAAATATAACCCATTGTTCTGTATAATCAGAAGTCGCAACATATATTTGTGTATTTATATTTCTAAGCTCTATCGCAAGTTGCTCTATCTTTTCGTCTGCAGTTTGATTCTTTCGTGTGAATATTACTTCTACACGAGATTGTTTCATCTTTTTTTCAATACCATGGACTGTATAGGCATCAAAGACTATCATCACTTTTGTGCCTGTATAACCTTGATAATCCGCCATCTTATCAATAAGCGCATCTCTTGATGATTGTAAATCTACATCCCGCAGTTTCTTCAAATCTCCCCAAGCTCCGATAATGTTGTAGCCGTCAACGATTAAAATATCGTTCATTTTTTATTTACCAATTTCGTGACGTTTACGATATACCTCATACATTAACAAACTTGCGGCTACTGAAGCATTTAAGGATGTAACTTTACCAACCATCGGTAGAGTGATTAAGAAATCACACTTTTCACCAATAATACGACTCATACCTTTTCCTTCACTACCAATTACTAATCCAATCGGCATTGTACCATCTAAATTACGGTAATCCGTTTTCCCTTTGGCATCTGTACCAGCAATCCAAAGTCCACGCTCTTTTAATTCATCAATTGTACGAGATAAGTTTGTTACGCGCGCAACAGGAATGTATTCAATCGCTCCTGTTGATGCTTTCGCAACTGATGCGGTAAGTCCCACAGCTCTTCTCTTCGGAATAATAATTCCATGAGCTCCTGTTGCATCAGCAGTACGCATAATAGAACCTAGGTTATGCGGATCTTCAATCTCATCTAAAATCAAGAAGAACGGATCTTCATTACGTTTTTCTGCCACTTTGAATAAATCTTCTAACTCTGCATACTGATATGCAGCTACTTGAGCAATTACACCTTGATGATTACCCTCAACTAATTGATCTAACTTTTTCTTTGGTGCATGTTGTAAAATAATCTTATTTTCTTTCGCTAACGCTAGTACAATTTGTACTTGTCCTTTGGCAGCACCTTCTGCGATCCAAATTTTATTAATATCTCTCCCTGATCTTAACGCTTCAATTACAGGGTTACGTCCGATAATATATTCACTAGTCATGATGATGTGCCCCCTTCCTTTTCTTCTAAAACTGCAATTGCCTTATATACAATTTCGTCTAATCTTTCACGATTATTTAATAAATGATGATAACCAATTAGTGCTTCAAAGGCTGTACTATGTCGATATGTTTGTACATCCGTATTTTTCGGAACTGTACCTGAATTTGCATTACGCCCTCTTCTTAATACCGCCTCTTCTTCCTCTGTCAAAAATGCCGTCTCTAATAAATGATAAACAACTTTCGCCTGTGCTTTTGCTGAAACAAAGCTCGTCCCTAAGCGATGTAATTGATTAGGGCGAACTTTTCCTTTTTGAAGGAGGTGATAGCGGATATATTGTTCATATACCGCATCACCCATATACGCTAACGCCAAGCTGTTTAATTGCTTTGCATCAATCATCCTTATCCTCTTTTCCATCTTGTACCTTGAGCGGTATCTTCTAAAATAATATTACGTTCTTTTAAATCGTCACGAATTTGATCAGACAATGCGAAATCGCGATTTTTACGAGCTTCAATGCGCTTTTGGATAAGCTCTTCAATTTCTTCATCCAGTAATTCTTCTTTTGATAATTCTAATCCTAAAATATCAAATAACGTTTCCAGTTGTTTTACGTATGCTTCAATCACAACTTTAGATGTATGTTCTTCAAGTAAATATTGATTTGCATGATTTGCTACGTTGTATAATTCGGTAATTGCATTTGCAGTGTTAAAGTCATCATTCATTGCCTCTTCAAATGCAGTCTGGAATTTCTCTATTTCAGCTAACCATTTCTCATTATGGTCCGTTAAATCCGTACTACTCTCCATACGATGCTTTAAGTTTCCATAAGCTGTTTTAATTCTTTCCAGTCCATTATTCGTACTTTGTAATAACTCTTCACTAAAGTTAATCGGGTGACGATAGTGTACTGATAACATAAAGAATCTAATTAACTGCGGGTCGTATTGCTTAATAATATCGTGAACTAAAATAAAGTTACCCAGCGATTTAGACATCTTCTCATTGTTAATATTAATATATCCATTATGCATCCAGTAACGTGCAAACGTTTTTCCAGTCAATGCCTCTGACTGCGCAATTTCATTTTCATGATGCGGGAACGCCAAGTCTTGCCCACCAGCATGAATGTCAATTGTATCCCCTAAGTACTTACGCGCCATTGCTGAGCATTCAATATGCCATCCTGGACGTCCTTGCCCCCAAGGGCTTTCCCAGAAGATTTCTCCTTCTTTCGCAGCTTTCCATAAAGCAAAATCAAGAGGGTCTTGTTTCTTTTCCCCTACCTCAATACGAGCACCGTGACGTAAATCTGCGATTGGTTGATGTGATAATTTACCGTAACCTTCGAATTCCTTCGTCTTAAAGTACACATCACCCTCTGATTCATATGCATACCCTTTATTCACAAGTTCTTGAATAAATTCAATAATGATATCCATATTTTCTGTTACACGAGGATGAACTGTTGCGTGTTTGCAACCTAGTGCTGTTACATCTTCAAAGTACGCTTCAACAAAACGATCAGCAATCGTTGGTACATCTTCACCTAATTCATTTGCCGCTTTAATTAATTTATCATCTACGTCCGTAAAGTTAGATACATATTGCACATCGTATCCTTTGTATTCTAAATAACGACGCACTGTATCGAATACCATAGGAGGTCTTGCATTCCCAATATGAATGTAGTTATAAACTGTAGGTCCGCATACATACATCTTTACCTTATTTTCTTCTAATGGAACAAACTCTTCTTTTTGACGTGTTAACGTATTATAAATGTGAATAGTCATTTTTATCCTTCCTTTCTACCTTTAATTCCAATTGTTTCTTCAATTTATCAAGTTCTACTTCCATAGCCTTTAATTTATCAAAAATCGGATCTGGAAGGTCAGAGTGATTTAATTCTTGACCAATCTTTACTCCATTTTGAATAACGACACGGCCAGGTATACCTACAACTGTAGAATGTGCAGGAACTTCTTTTAATACGACAGACCCTGCTCCGATTTTAGAATTCTCTCCCACAGTAATAGATCCAAGAACTTTAGCACCCGTCGCAATTAATACATTATCCTGAATTGTTGGGTGCCTCTTCCCTTTTTCTTTTCCTGTACCACCTAATGTAACCCCTTGATAAATCGTTACATTATCACCAATTTCACAAGTTTCTCCAATTACAACTCCCATTCCATGATCTATAAAAAAGCGTCGACCAATAGTTGCTCCTGGATGGATCTCAATGCCAGTAAAAAAGCGGCTCACTTGTGAAACAAAACGTGCAAGAAAGAAAAAATTTCTTTTATAAAAAGCATGTGCAATTCGATGGGCCCAAACTGCATGTAATCCAGAGTAAGTTAAAATGACTTCGAAATAACCTCTTGCCGCTGGATCCTGTTCAAAAACGACTTCAATATCTTCCCGAAGCCTCTTAAACATCGGTGTTCCCTCCCCTTTATGGGCTGCTTTTTTGTCGAACGAACTAACTCCCCTAACTCATCACTTCTCCCCTAATTCTTTATATAAGGAGATAAATTCTATATTCATACCTATTTACACGGTATAAAAAAAAAGGCGTCTCTGTCATATTGACAGAGACGCCTTTTAAGCGCGGTTCCACTCTGTTTAGGCTTAAAAAAGCCTCAAACTCATCCATGATAACGGTGTACACCGCTTCTGCTTACTTTGCGGCCTAAGACATCCCACGAAGCAATTCGCTGTTCAGCAGAAGACTCGAAGGGGCATTTCAAAAATCCGCTTATAAACCACTCCCAGCCTAAAGGTGGTTCTCTCTGTAAAAAGCCTGATTTTCTACTTCTCCTTCTCGTCGCTTTTCCTTATTAGGTTTTAGGTATACTTATTATATTTCTAAACCTAGAAAATGTTAACCAATTACTTTTTGAAGACGATTTAAAACTTTTTCTTTTCCAAGAAGTGCAATAGCATTCGGAAGCTCTGGACCATGCGTTTGTCCTGTCGTTGCAACACGGATTGGCATAAATAAATTTTTACCTTTATGTCCTGTTTCCTTTTGAACTGCTTTAATCGCTGCCTTAATTGCTGCTGGCTCCATTGCTTCTAGAGCTTCTATTTGACCAGCAAATGCACGAAGTACTTCAGGTACTTGTTCACCATTTAATACTTCTTGTCCTTCTTCTTCATAATCAACATGATCTTTAAAGAACATTTCAGAAAGCTCTACAATTTCAGCTCCAAAACTCATTTGTTCATGGTATAAAGCAATTACATCACGAATCCAAGCTTGGTCTTGTTCGCTTAAAGTTTCTCCCACACGTCCAGCTTTCACTAAATGCGGTAAGCTTAACTCTACAACCGTATCTAAATCTTGCTTTTTCATATACTGGTTGTTCATCCATTTTAGTTTTTGAGAATCAAATAATGCAGGTGATTTTGATAAACGAGCTGCATCGAACATTTTGATAAACTCATCTTTAGAGAAGATTTCTTCTTCTCCTACCGGAGACCAACCTAGTAGTGCAATAAAGTTAAAGATTGCTTCTGGAAGATACCCAAGCTCTTTATATTGCTCAATAAATTGAATAATAGATTCATCACGCTTACTTAACTTTTTACGACTTTCATTAACAATTAGAGTCATATGACCGAATTGTGGAATATCCCAGCCGAAAGCTTCATAAATCATCATTTGTTTCGGTGTATTTGAAATATGATCATCACCACGAAGTACATGTGTAATTTCCATTAGATGATCATCTACTGCTACTGCAAAGTTATAAGTTGGAATTCCATCTTTTTTCACAATAACAAAATCACCGAAATCATTTGAATGGAACGCAACTTCATCTTTTACAATATCTTTGAATGTGTAGTCACGATCAGCTGGTACACGGAAACGAATACTTGGAATACGTCCCTCAGCTTCAAATTCTTTCACTTGTTCTTCAGTTAATTCACGGTGGTTACCTGCGTAACGAGGTGTTTCACCGCGAGCGATTTGTCCTTCACGCTCTGCTTCTAGCTCTTCTTCTGTCATATAACATTTATAAGCTAGACCACGCTCTAATAAATCTTCATATAATTTTTTATAAATATCTAAACGCTCTGTTTGGCGATATGGTCCAAATTCACCACCAACATCAACACCTTCATCCCAGTCCATACCGAGCCATTTCAAGTATTTTAATTGGCTTTCTTCTCCACCAGCCACGTTACGTTTTACATCAGTATCTTCAATACGAATAATAAATTTGCCATCTAAATGACGAGCAAATAAATAATTAAATAATGCCGTACGCGCATTTCCGATATGTAAGTGTCCTGTTGGACTTGGCGCGTAGCGCACTCTCACTTGCTTTTCCATAATTGGTACACCTTCCATTCTTAATGTCAACACATTCTATAATTGTACACCAAAAAAATGTGATTATCCATCTTACGAATTAAAAACCATTATTTTTTCTGTAATAAAACAACCGCTTGAGAAGCAATCCCTTCTTCTCTACCTGTAAATCCTAATTTTTCTGTTGTTGTTGCCTTTACATTAATGTTATTGATAGACGTTTCTAACAGTTCACTAATGCGCTTACGCATGCTCTCAATATGTGGTGCCATTTTTGGTTTTTGAGCAATAATTGTACAATCTAAATTTCCTAACTCGTAACCTTGTTCACGCACAAATTCCCAAACTTTTTGTAACAATACAGCTGAATCTGCATCTTTAAAAGCTGGGTCTGTATCAGGAAAATGCTTTCCGATATCTCCTGCTGCAATCGCACCTAAACATGCATCAGCAATCGTATGTAACAATACATCTGCATCTGAATGACCAATTAATCCTTTCTCGTGTGGAATTGTAATTCCACCGATAATCAACGGACGCCCTTCCGCAAATTCATGTACATCAAAACCTTGTCCAATTCGAAACATCCTTACTTCCTCCTTAAGCTAAACTACTGAGCTTTATGACTCTATATTATATCGCTATCCTTATAAAGAAAAGCCCGGCTGTTGCCGAGCTTTTCTTTATTAACACATCATCAACGTTATTTCTTCTGAACACGAAGGAAACTTTCAGCAATTAGTAGATCTTCCGGAGTCGTCACTTTAATATTATAGTAACTCCCCTCCACTACACCAACTTGCTTCCCAACGCGTTCTACGAGACTTGCATCATCTGTGCCAAGAAAACAACTTTGCTTTGCGCTTCTATGAGCTTCTAGCAAAAGAGAAACAGAGAATCCTTGTGGTGTTTGTACAGCGTTAAGTTGAGACCGCTCTACCGTTTCTACAACAACACCCTGCTCTACTTTCTTAACAGTATCTTTTACTGGCACTGCACAAATGGAAGCTCCATATTTTTCTGCTGCAGTTAATACATCGCGAATCACTTTATTCGTTACGAACGGGCGCGCCCCGTCATGAACAAGAACATATTCGACACCACTCGCATACTGAAGTGCGTTATATACGCTATCTTGTCTTTCGGCTCCACCCTGAATAAATTGTACCTGCTTTTCAATCTGGTACTTCTGCATCAACTCTTCAAAATACGGGCGTTCTTCTTCGTTAATTGCCATAATAATACTTTTGCACGCTTTATCTTTTTCAAAAGCACGCAATGTGTGCACAATAATTGGTACTTCATCTATAAGTAAAAATAACTTATTTTTACCAGCACCCATTCGTTTCCCTTGGCCCGCTGCCGGAATAATTAATGTATACATATTAATAATCCTCTACTTATAATGCTTTTTCTAGCAATTTACGTTTTGCGAAAATCATACGACCAGCCGATGTTTGTAATACGCTAGTAACAAGTACATCAAGTTGTGAACCCACATACTCTCTACCATCTTCTACTACAATCATCGTACCATCATCTAAGTATGCAACACCTTGATTCTGTTCTTTACCATCTTTCACAACATAAACACTTAATTCTTCACCAGGGAGTACGACTGGTTTAATCGCATTAGCTAAATCATTAATGTTTAACACCGTAACCCCTTGTAATTCAGAAACTTTGTTTAAATTGAAATCGTTTGTTACTACAGTTCCACCAGTGATTTTTGCCAACTTTACAAGCTTGCTATCTACTTCTTGGATATCATCGAAATCGCCTTCATAAATTTCTACCGGAATTGGCATCTCCTTTTGAATACGATTTAAAATGTCTAGCCCTCTGCGGCCACGATTACGCTTTAAAGCATCTGAAGAATCGGCAATATGCTGAAGCTCTTCTAATACGAATTGCGGAATGACAATTGTTCCTTCTAAAAACTTTGTTTGGCAAATATCTGCAATACGTCCGTCAATAATTACACTCGTATCAAGAATTTTCCAATGAGTCGTAGATTTTTCTGCTTCGACCTCTACCTCTTCATTCTCACTATTGTTTTTCTTCTTACCTCCGCGTTGGGGTAATGTAAATAATCCTAGCAATTCATTCCTCTTTTTAAACCCTACTTGGAATCCTAAATATCCAAGTAAAAGGGTGAAGAACACTTGCAACACCGTACTAATAACTGGAATTGTAAATTCACGAATTGGTATCAAAATTAAATATGCAACAATAAGACCAGAGATTAATCCTAATGTACCAAATAAAACATCTGCTACAGGCGCCTTTACAAGAGCCTCTTCAATATGCTTAATAAGTTGAACAATATAATCTACAAGCCAAAATGTTGTTAAAAATAAAATAATTGCACCAATAATTGCACGAACATACGATCCTTCCAACAAAGGAACCGCACCGATATCTAATACATTAATAATTTTTGGGATTAAGTAAATCCCTAACGCTCCCCCGATCACTAAAAAGAAGAGCTGTACAATCCGTTTTAACATCCAACCACCTCCTACTCATTATTAACCATTGTTTCGCTAATCAAAACGCCGAATGCAAAAGCGGACGTGTTTTTTTGTAAATAGTTTTATTTACCAATATATCATATCATATACCAAAAATGTTCTAGTGTCGTTATATTATAGAATCAATGTAATATTCTTAATTGTGTCTACTCATATAGAGATGCTCTTGAATTCTTTTTAGACCTTCTCGTATTTTCTTCGCTCTCACTTCTCCAATTCCTTCCACATCATCCAATTCATTAATAGTTGCTCGGCAAACACCTTGCAATGTTTTAAATCGATTAATTAAATTCTCGATAATAAGTGGCGGAACACGAGAAATCTTGCTTGTGATTCGGTACCCTCTAGGTGTCACACTTTCTTCTAAACTTGTTTGTCCTGGATACCCAAGTAATTTAACTAAATCACTATCCTCTAAAAGTTGTGTATTTGCAAGATCTTGTAACTTTTTCAAGATTTGATGATGGTCTTGTGTTTTCTCCTGGTGATAATCTTTAATTAACAATGCTGCCTCTGCCTCTAAATCAGCTAGTAATTCTGTAAGCTGTAAACGAATTAACCTACCTTCTGTTCCTAGCTCATGAATATAGCTCAATATTTCATTTTTTATACGCAGCACCATTTCAACACTATGTAAAACGTGAACCACCTCGGACATTGTAACGACCTCTTCAAATTCTAGAATACCCAAATTCGTAATGCCGTCATTCCATACAGCCTTATATTTTTCTAGCGTTTGAATTGCTTGATTTGCCTTCGTTAAAATGACACCTATATCTTTTAGTGTATAACGTAAGTTCCCTTGATATAGCGTAATTACATTACGTCTTTGTGAAATGGCCACAACAAGGCTGCCCGTCTGCTTTGCTACACGCTCTGCTGTTCGGTGACGCATACCTGTTTCAATAGAATCAATAGATGAATCCGGAACTAACTGTGCGTTTGCAATTAAAATTTTACTTCCAGTTTCATTTAAAATAAGTGCTCCATCCATTTTTGCTAATTCATATAAACTAGCAGGAGAGAATGCGCAATTAATATGAAAACCACCATCAACAATGCTTTTAATCTGCTCATTATACCCAAGAACAATTAGTCCCCCTGTTTGTGCACGAAGTACATTATCTATCCCTTCGCGCAGTGGTGTTCCCGGGGCCACGAGCTGTAAAATATTAATTATACTTTTGACACGTTGCTTATTTTCTTCCATAGCCTAGCCTCCTAATGTCAAACGAAGCGCTTCTCCTAAATTAGAAACACCTACAACCTCAATCCCCTCTGGAATTGTCCACCCCCCTAAATTTTTTCTAGGAATGATAGCACGTTGAAATCCTAATTTAGCTGCTTCTTGTACACGTTGTTCGATTCTTGATACTCTTCTTATTTCTCCAGTTAATCCAACTTCTCCTATTACCGCATCAGTTGGTGCCGTAGATTTATCTCTAAAACTTGAAGCTATACTTAAGGCAACAGCTAAATCAATTGCCGGTTCATCTAATTTCAAACCACCAGCTACTTTTAAATACGCATCTTGATTTTGTAATAGTAAACCTGTTCTTTTCTCTAGTACCGCCATAATAAGCGAGACACGATTATGATCAATTCCTGTCGCCATTCTTCGAGGATTTCCAAAACTAGTAGGGGAAATTAATGCCTGTATTTCTACTAAAACTGGTCTTGTTCCTTCCATTGAGGCAACTACTGTTGAACCTGCAACTCCAACTGGTCTTTCCTCAAGGAAAATTTCAGAAGGATTTAAGACTTCTGCAAGGCCAAGTTCTTTCATTTCAAAGATACCCATTTCATTCGTAGAACCAAAACGATTCTTTACAGCTCGTAAAATACGATATGTATGGTGTCGATCTCCTTCAAAGTAAAGAACTGCATCGACCATATGTTCTAACATACGCGGCCCCGCAATTGCACCTTCTTTTGTCACATGTCCTACGATGAAAATTGGGATTCCCTTTGTTTTTGCAAGTTTCATTAATTCTGCTGTACATTCACGTACTTGCGCCACGCTACCAGGAGCTGATGTCACCTCAGGTAAATGTATCGTTTGAATAGAATCAATAACAACAAAAGCAGGATTCATCTCTTCAATATGTGCTGCAATACGCTGTAAATCTGTCTCTGATACAACAAATAGATTACTACCATTTACATGTAAACGATCTGCACGAAGTTTAATCTGCTTTGCTGACTCCTCACCTGATATATACAATACATCATATGAAGCATCTGCTAATTGCGAGGAAATCTGTAATAATAACGTTGATTTTCCAATCCCAGGGTCCCCACCAATAAGTACTAAAGATCCATCTACAATTCCGCCACCTAGTACACGGTTAAACTCCTGAAATTTTGTTTCAATACGTGCCTCAGACTTTGTTTCTACTTCTGTAAGACGTCTTGGTTTTGTTACTTCTGTTTGAATTGCATTTGCATAATTTAGGCGTCTGGATGATACAACGGGTTCCATCTCTTCAACAAGCGAATTCCATTGACCACACCCTGGACATTTACCCATATATTTTGGTGATTGATAACCACACTCTTGACATGTGAATTTTGTTTTCTTTTTAGCCATATCTTTTTATATTTCACTTCGCTTTCATCTATAAACATTTGACCTTCTCGTACAAGAAAGAGGGCTATCTCGTAGCCCTCTTAGTTTGTCTATACTTATTTTACCTTTTCAGCACTATGAATGACAAATGTTTCCCCTTCTACATCAAAGATAACTTTTTGTCCTTTCTCAATAGCACCTTTTAAAAGTTCTTCCGATAGTCTATCTTCTACATGCTTCTGAATTGCTCTACGTAGTGGACGAGCACCATATTCACGATCAAACCCTTTATCAGCAATAGCTGCAATCGCCCCTTCTGTTAATTGCAATTCAATTTCTTGTTCTTTTAAGCGATTCACTAACTGATTTACCATAAGAGTCACAATTTCTTGAATATGTTTTTTCTCAAGCATATGGAATACGATAATTTCATCAATACGGTTTAAGAATTCTGGACGAAATGCCTTTTTCAGCTCATCCATTACTTTACCTTTCATATCCGAATAATCACGGCTTTCATCTTGTACGTTAAATCCAAGATGTTTGTTACGTTTTAACGCCTCAGCACCAACGTTAGACGTCATAATAACAATCGTATTACGGAAGTCAACTGTACGTCCTTTAGAATCAGTTAAACGACCATCTTCCAATACCTGTAGTAAAATATTAAATACATCAGGATGCGCCTTCTCTACTTCATCTAATAGGACAACTGAATACGGCTTACGACGAACCTTCTCTGTTAATTGTCCGCCTTCTTCATACCCAACATATCCTGGAGGAGAACCAACTAAGCGAGAAGTTGAATGTTTCTCCATATACTCAGACATATCAATGCGAATCATTGCATCCTCATCACCGAACATAGATTCTGCCAATGCTCTTGCTAATTCTGTTTTACCTACACCTGTTGGTCCTAAGAAAATAAATGAACCAATTGGACGTTTCGGATCTTTCAGTCCTGCTCTTGCACGACGAACAGCTTTCGCTACAGCCACTACCGCTTCATCCTGGCCGATGACACGATCATGAAGAATGGATTCTAAGTTTAATAATTTATCAGTCTCTGTTTGTGCAAGTTTAGAAACAGGGATACGTGTCCATGTAGAAACGACATTTGCAATATCTTCTACCGTAACCTCTGAATTTTCTTTTCCTTGTTGTTCTTTCCACTGACGCTTTGTATCTTCCAATTTCTCACGTAAGCGTTGTTCCATATCACGTAAGGAAGCAGCCTTTTCAAACTCTTGACTTTGTACAGCCGCATCTTTTTCTTTTCGAATTTCCTCAAGATTCACTTCAAGCTCTTTTAAGTTTGGTGGTGTTGTATAAGAACGTAAGCGAACCTTTGAAGCAGCTTCATCAATTAAATCAATTGCTTTATCTGGTAAGAAACGATCCGTAATATAACGATCAGAAAGTTTCACAGCTGCATCAATTGCATCATCTGTAATAGACACACGGTGATGGGCCTCATAACGATCGCGTAAACCTTTCAAGATTTGAGTTGATTCTTCTAGACTCGGCTCATCAACATGAATTGGCTGGAAACGTCTCTCTAAAGCTGCATCCTTTTCAATATATTTACGATACTCATCTAAAGTTGTCGCACCAATACATTGTAATTCTCCGCGTGCTAAAGATGGTTTTAAAATATTTGATGCATCGATTGCACCTTCTGCTCCACCTGCACCGATTAATGTATGAAGTTCATCAATAAATAGAATAATATTCCCTGCTTGACGTATTTCATCCATTACTTTCTTTAAACGATCTTCAAACTCACCACGATATTTCGTCCCAGCTACCACTGTTCCCATATCTAGTGTCATAACACGCTTATCTCTTAACGTTTCAGGAACTTCATTATTTACGATTTGCTGTGCTAACCCTTCAGCAATTGCTGTTTTACCTACACCAGGCTCTCCAATTAACACTGGATTGTTTTTTGTTCTACGGCTTAACACTTCAATTACACGTTGAATTTCTTTACTACGTCCAATAACAGGATCCAAACGATTCTCACGTGCAACAACTGTTAAGTCGCGCGCTAAACTGTCTAGTGTCGGTGTATTGGCATTTGTCGATGAACCACCTTGGTGACCTGAACTTGCCTCGTTACTTCCAAGAAGTTGTAACACTTGTTGTCTTGCTTTGTTAAGGCTGACGCCTAAATTATTTAAAACACGTGCCGCTACACCTTCACCTTCACGGATTAAGCCAAGTAAAATATGTTCTGTTCCAACGTAAGAATGTCCTAGCTTACGCGCTTCATCCATAGACAATTCAATAACTTTTTTAGCACGAGGTGTATAATGTACAGTTTGAGAAGCTTCTGTTCCACGTCCAATTAACGCTTCTACCTCTTTTTGCACTTTCTCCGGGCTCAATCCAAGAGCAATTAACGCTTTTGCTGCAATTCCTTCACCTTCGCGTACAAGCCCAAGTAAAATATGTTCTGTTCCAATATTATTATGCCCAATGCGAATTGCTTCCTCTTGAGATAAAGCTAATACTTTCTGTGCTCTTTCTGTAAATCTTCCAAACATCATAGAAATCGCCTCCTACTTGCGCTTAGTTTTTTTCAATACGTAATCGCTCACGGATTAAGGTTGCTCTTCGATAATCTCTTTCTTCTGGTCCTAAAGGTCCTCCTGCGTATTGTTGTAAAATACCTGGTTGCGTAAGAACCATTAGCTCAGTCAAAATATTTCTCGATATACCTTTTATATATCCTAGATCAATACCAAGTCGTACATCCGATAAGCAAGTTGCCGCTTCTGCAGATTGAATTAAACGACTATTTGCTAGTATACCGTAAGAACGATAAACCTTATCTTCAAGCTCAATACTCGAATTTTGTACAATTAATTCTCTGGCCAATTTTTCTTGTTGTATAATTTGCTGCATGACACTCTTTAAATCTGCAATAATATCTTCTTCGGATTTCCCTAGCGTCATTTGATTTGATACTTGAAATATATTACCTAACGCTTCGCTACCTTCACCGTATATTCCTCTTACTACTAAACCTAATTTTTGAATTACTTGTATAATACGGCTAATTCTTTTTGTTAAAACCAGCCCTGGTAAATGAATCATTACAGAAGCTCTTAATCCTGTACCAACGTTAGTAGGACAACTCGTAATATATCCAAGTGATTCATCAAAAGCATATTCAACCTCTTTCTCAATCCAATTATCTATTTGATTGGCGCTTTGAAGCGCCTTTGATAACTGTAGTCCTGGAAATAGGCACTGAATCCTAATGTGGTCTTCCTCATTAAGCATCACACTAATGTGTTCGCTTTCTGATAACAGACATGCTCCATATTCAGTCCCTGCTAGATTTGGACTAATTAAATGCTTTTCGACTAAAACTCTCCTTTGAAGAGGCGTTAATTCATTCATTTTTAATAGTCCAAACTTCCCAAAGGGCTCTACCGCTTTATTTATAAATTTCTTTTTAAATAATTCTTGAACCTTTTGAGCTTCCTCTTCGTTTTGCATAGTAGAAAATTGATATTGCTTAAAATTACGAGCCAAACGAATTCGACTACTTAAAACAATATCAGAATCAGGGCCATCCCCCTTCATCCATGGACTAATCGCTTCATTCATAATTTTGTCCAGTGACATAGAACTACTCCCCCTCTCTATGCTCACTAAGCTGAGTTTCAAGCCCTCGAATTTCATCTCTTACCTCAGCAGCTTTCTCAAACTCCTCATTCTGTACATATTGTTTCAGAATAAGTTTTAGTTCATCTAATTCTTTCTTTAAGTGGATATTTCCTTCCATTCGTTCCGGAATTTTTCCACAATGTTCTGTATGTCCACCATGAAGTCGCTTTAACAATGGGTTTAAGTGTCCTTTAAATGTATCGTAACAAGAAGCACAACCAAAGCGTCCCACCTTTGTAAAATGTTCATATGTCATCTTACAACCTGGACATCTTACTGTATTTGTATTTGAAAACCCGTTTTTTCCTTCTCCAAACATTGTTGATTCACCGTGTAATAAACCAGCAAATACATCATGAAATGAAAAGTTAGACTGTGATGATTGAAAGAAAGGCGTATAGCCACTTTGCTCCGCACATTGCTCACAAAGATGAACTTCCGCCTTCTTCTCGTTGATTACTTTTGTATAATGTAAAGTTGCTGGTCTTATATTACAGTTTTGACAAGTCATCAATATCCCCACCTTTACAACAGGAACGATCTACCTCATGATACTTTTCATACATTACTAGATTGTCCTCTTTCCTTAATCCATTTAGATAAAAGTACATGCTCTTTTTCAAAACTTCTACAATATTTAACTGCCCTATCTTAATTATCATTCTTTTACAAAAGCTGTATTTATTTATATTTCAGTGTTCTTAACATTGCGCATAATATTCGAGCCCTAAGTTCATCTCGAGAAGGAATATCCATTGATAATACAGAACGATCTAGTACACTTAACATTAGTTTTGCTTCACGGCCTGTTATGATTCCCTCTTCTAATAAACGTATAATCATACTCTCTGCATTCCCTTGTGCAACGCTATGATCAATCATATGAAGCATTTGATCAATAATGTCTATATCATCATGCAGTTTGACTTTTATAATGCGAATGTAACCTCCTCCACCACGTTTACTTTCTACTACAAATCCTCTTTCTAATGTAAAACGGGTATTGATTACATAATTGATTTGAGATGGTACGCACTCGAATCGATCCGCAATCTCATTTCTTTTGATTTCAATCACATTATTATTACTTAAGTCAATAACTTGCTTTAGATATTGCTCAATGATATCAGATATATTTCTCATTTATCCGCCACCTTTATTGACTTTGACTATCTTTGACTTTAATTATATACGTATTAATAAAATTTGCAACTCTTTTGCTTATTCACTATCCTAGCCACATTCCCCTGCATTTAATCAAAATAGTAATTATTTAAGCACATTTTTTTAATTACTATGGATTATAAAAGAAAACACGAAAAAACACGAGTCATTTGACTCGTGTTTAGTTGCTTGGCGACGTCCTACTCTCACAGGGACAAGGTCCCAACTACCATCGGCGCTAGAGAGCTTAACTTCC